>CANKGI010000177.1 GCA_947481365.1 Bacteroidota bacterium
GTGCAGTAGATATTGAAGAAGATGTTTTTGATGATTATTACGAGATAGAAATTGGCAAAGCACGAATGGTGCGCGAAGGAAATGATGTTACCATTATTACCTACGGAGCTGCCGTTAATTGGGCGGTAAAGCATGTTGCTGAAAAAAATATAGATGCCGAAATTATCGACTTGCGAACTTTATTACCTTGGGATAAAACAGCTGTAGAAGCAAGCGTGATGAAAACCGGCAAGGCATTTATTTTGCATGAAGATACATTGACTGGCGGAATAGGTGCAGAGATAGCTGCATACATTTCGCAGCATTGTTTTAAAAATTTAGACGCACCTGTGATGCGCAGCGGTAGCCTTGATACACCGGTTCCGTTTAATATAAATCTTGAAAATAATTTTTTACCAAGAGAACGATTTAAAGTTGAGTTAGATGAGTTGTTGAGTTATTGAAATGATTAAAACATCCGTAAGAAATTTATATTTTCGTTTATTCAATTTTATAGCCTTTGAAACATGAGTAAAAAAATAACAGTAAATGAAAACCTTGTTATCAGTAAAATATATTTGGTAAGAGGACAGAAAGTGATGCTTGACGAAGACTTATCAGAAATGTATGGGTTAGAAACAAGGCGTTTGAATGAACAAGTTAAACGAAATATTGAACGATTCCCTCAAGATTTTATGTTTCAGCTAACTGACAAAAAGTTTGAAAACTTGAAGTCGCAATTTGCGACATCAAGTTGGGGTGGCAGAAGAAAATTGCCTCAAGAAAAATTAATGTTGAGTTAGATGAGTTGTTGACGTTTTAGAATTAATTCCTACCTTCACTTAGTGAAACGTTTTATAGTTTTTGTAATCGGATTAACTTTTTTGGGCATACATTTTTCATCTTGCCAAGGTGGTGGATGTGAAATGATGTATCCGTGTACAGCCATCAATTTCGGAACTTATATTCCAAATGATTCTACAAAAAATTGGTTGCCTACAAAAATTGATAGTATCAAATTGATTAATAGTAATGGGTATATTTCGAATTTGATATTTGCTATTTATGATAACACAACGGAACGAGAAATAAGTTATAGAAACGAACCGGATGGTGGCGACTGTGGAAGAACACAAGATTGTAGTGACTATTATTATTTAGGACGAAAGGGGTGGCAATATGCTAGCGTAGATTTGGGATTAAATTTTATGGTCTTCAGAATGCCTTCAATGTCTGTTACTCAAACTTTACATTATAAACCCAGTCCTTCAGAAATATATAGTCATGGTGATATATTATTAGCACAAATAGGGAGTAATTATTTTGTTACAACTTATACAGAAGGAATATTTATTCAATCATTAATTTTAAATGGAATTCGGTTTAATTCCGTGTATGAAATTCCTTATTCAAAAAATGCTAGTGGAATATATCCTGCTAAAGCATATTTCTCTAAAAATTTAGGATTGATAGGCTATGTATTGTCAAATGGTGAAGTATGGTGTTTAGATATAAAATAGTTGCATCCATATTTCTTCTTTTGATTATTGCATCGTGCGATAAGAAAGTTGATTGCCAAAAATTGTCGAAGGATAAACATATTGTGATACCTTATCCTCCACCATACCAAGATTATTTTTCCCAATTACCAAATACTACTGTTTTATGGAAATCAAATAATGGACTAAGCAACAGTTCATATGTAAAATCTGACACTAAATTTTTCTATCTTTTTGATCAATATAGTATTGACCCTATATCGTGCAGTCGTTTATCAGGATTATATAGGTATGTTACTTATTCGCAAACATTTTATAAGCAATATTTCGAAACCAAAATTGTTTTAACAGATAATTATAGACTTAATTTATTTATTAGAATTGAGTATTGGGATACTGTAAATACAGACTCTCACATGTGGAATATATTGAAAGTACTAAATGACAATTCTTTTTCATGTAAAACTTTCATTAATGATAATCCGTATTTTCAAGAAAATGGAGTAACCGTAAATTGTTTGGATTCTGATTATTCAATCTTAGATTCTATTCAAGTTAATAATAGAATATTTAGAAATGTTTTTCATATCATAAACCGACAAGGTATGCTTGATGGAACTCAGTTTACGATAACCGAAATGTATATTGATAATTTGATTGGAGTTGTCAAATACAAATTAAAGAATGGGCAAATATGGGATGCGATATTTTGATTTCGGATTGATTATTTCTTCTCCAAATTCTCTTTTATCCTTTTCAGTCCTTCATCAAAAGCAGCTTCGGTCGAATTCTTTTTAAGCGGAATCATGTATCGGAAAATTGGATTGTAACCCACATCACCCGAATCAACCCAGCTTAACTCGGTTGCATTATTTTTTTCGGTGAAGAAAAAGGTTCCTCCGGCATTTACTTCTCCATCATGCATCATTAATCGGTAACTAAAAAATGCATTGGGTTTGTAGTTTGATATTTCAAATCTTCCGGTTCCTAAAATGTTGCCGTTAAAATATTGTCGTGCACCAAGCGAATCAGTTTTCTTATTGTAAAAAACATACATCGATGTATCCATTGTTTTGTTCCAAGCGCTCCAATTCTCCCAATTACGTAAGTTGTTCATGTAACTAAAAACTTCAGGAACAGACTTGTTGATGGTAATGCTTTTCTCAAATTTATAATGCCGTGGAAAGAAAAGCGACACCAAAAAAAATAGTGCGATGGTGGAGATGATTAATAAATATACTTTAAAAAGTTTCATGTAAATAGAATTGTTTTTTTACTTCGTATCTTAATTTCGAGAAAAAGTATTCAACAGTAATTGTGTCTTCTTTTTTTATCAATACAATATTCTCTTGATATGAATTTAGAAGTTTAAGTCTCTTTTTACTGTTCTTTTTTTTATCGTTCATTTTACTGATATGATTCATGTTAAAACGAAATCAATTGGTAAATAATAAATAAAAATACATGGCAGGCACAGCAAAAAATAATCCGTCAAACCTATCCAAAAAACCACCATGCCCCGGCAATGTATTTCCCGAATCTTTTATTTGTAAATTTCTTTTGAGCAACGATTCAAACAAATCACCAAGCACTCCAAAAACAGAAATCAACACTCCGATAATCAACCAATCCATTCGGCTCACATCATCAAAAATATACGATATGCCAAAGGCAACAGCCATAGTTAAAAGGATACCGCCAGCACCACCTTCCCAACTTTTCTTTGGCGATATGCGTTCAAATAATTTTGTTTTACCAAAAGTTGTTCCCGCTAAATAGGCGCCTGTATCACTGGTCCAAAGCAGCAGAAAAAATCCCATTGGCAATCCTGGACTATAACTGAACGAATCGAAATAACCAGTTTTGGTTAGCATAACCAATGGCATGGTAATGTATAAAATGCCAAGAACCTGATAGGCTAAAGTTGAAAATTCGTTTCCGGTTTTTTCAAATAGTTTAATAATAAAAACAGTTAAGAAAACAGGAATTAAATTATAGTACCATGCCAGCGAAAGATTTGCCGAAAAAGTAATGGCAAACATGATATAGATAATTGAACCCGCTACAATTCCCAAATATTTTTCGAGATTCGATTTGTCGGGCAACACCAGTTCGTAAAATTCGAGCAGTGTAAAAAAATTAACGATAAACAATACTGCCATAAACGAATATTCGCTCAGCATTGTTGATGCTGAAACAATTCCAACATAAAAAAAACCGGTTACCGTTCGTTGCCAAAAATTACTTTTCATGTACTAATTATTTTTTTTAATAAGATGCAAAGCCTGTATCACAAAATCTTTCAAACAATACAAATCAATATATCCAAATGCCTGATAGCTGCTGTCTCTTTTATTCATTTCAACAGCCTCAATACCATTCTCACGAAGCATCGATAAAACAATATCGGCTTCAATCGGATTGCTTGTGCTGTATATTTTTATCCAATCACTCTCCATTATAATTTATTTTTCTTGATTGGTGAAGATGCATAAAATAAATGATAGTGCAACTTAATACAACACTCAACAAATTTAAATACCAAGGGAAAACAAAATCATCTTTTAAAAAATCAATTCCACTTTCGTTAAATTTAAAATGCTCGGCACTTAATGATAATGCATTGTTTATAAAATGAGCAACAACCGATGGCCAAATACTTCCCGAATAAGCAAATAAATACCCAAGAAATACACCCAAAATCAAGCGAGGTAAAAAACCAAAAAATTGCATATGAAATGCTGAGAATAAAACTGCAGCAGTCCAAACGGCTACATGTTTATTTTTAAAACAAAGTGTGATAAATTGTTGCAAGGTTCCTCTAAACAAAAACTCTTCGCAAATGGCAGGAATAAGCGCAATTACCAATATATTGATGAGAAACCCAGCGGTTGAATCGGTTGATAAAAATGCTTTAGTTAGTTTCGATGCAATTTCTTCATCAGCACGCAAACTGTTTTCTAATCCGGATAAAAATGTCGGAAAAGAAATGTTTTTATTCATGTCGATTAACATTGAAATAAATGGCATCGAAAAAATAATAATTGCCAAAGCGTATAAAAAGAAAATAGGTTTAACGGATGTATTGATCTGCAAAAAACTTTTCGAATCTTGCTGTATGGCTTTCGGGAAATACAAAGCAGGAACGATAAAGGCACCTATTGGAATAATTCCTTGCAAAAATTTTAGGGCATTGATAACCGTTGGGTTATTTTCAAAATTTGAAAGAATCGAAAAATCGTTCATTACATTAATTCCGAAAATGGGTTTTAAGAGAAAAAATCCCACCGCTCCAAAAACCGAATAAAACACAAGCACCATTCCACACAGAATTAAAAATCGTGAGAAAAAAAATAATAGCGGTGAACGGAATGTAATGTTATCGGGCATTTGCATATTTTTGTTGCGCAAATAAAAGCTGATTTGGTCAAAATAGGAAATATTGAATTGGGAGAATTCCCATTGTTGCTTGCTCCGATGGAAGATGTGAGTGATCCACCGTTTCGTGCAGTATGCAAGGATAATGGTGCAGATCTGATGTATACAGAGTTTATTTCATCGGAAGGGTTGATACGTGATGCCATTAAAAGTCGAAAGAAATTGGAAATTTTTGAGTACGAGCGACCAATTGGCATTCAGATTTTTGGTGGCGATGAAGAAGCGATGAAAATGGCAACACAAATTGTAGATGTGTGCAATCCCGATTTGGTTGATATTAATTTTGGTTGTCCGGTAAAAAAAGTGGTGTGCAAAGGCGCAGGCGCAGGTGTGTTAAAAGATATTCCGTTGATGGTGCGATTAACAGAAGCTGTGGTGAAATCAACTAAACTTCCGGTAACAGTAAAAACGCGTTTGGGTTGGGATGATGAACATAAAAATATTTTGGAAGTTGCTGAGCGCTTACAGGATGTGGGCATACAAGCGCTTACTGTTCACGGACGAACACGCACGCAAATGTATAAAGGCGAAGCTGATTGGCGTTTGATTGCCGAAGTAAAAAACAATCAACGCATACACATTCCGATTTTTGGTAATGGTGATGTAGATACACCACAAAAAGCACTCGAGTATAAAAATCGTTTTGGTGTGGATGGAATTATGATTGGCAGAGGAGCAATTGGTTATCCATGGATATTTAATGAGATCAAACATTTTTTTAAAACTGGCGAAGAATTGCCGGCACCAACCATTGCCGATAGGGTTGCTGTTTGCAAAAAACATTTGCTGCGATCTATTGAATGGAAAAACAATGTGGTTGGCGTTTTA
>CANKGI010000178.1 GCA_947481365.1 Bacteroidota bacterium
AAGAGTTGGGAATAAAAATTTATTCGTTTCCCGAATATATGTACGAGCAAACCAAAGATAAAAAACGAATTGTGATTGGTGGAAGTCATGGTAAAACAAGCACCACTGCCATGATTATGTATGTGCTAAAATACCACAACATCGAGTTTGATTATTTGGTAGGCTCGATGATTGAAGGATTTGAAACCATGGTGGGATTTAGCAATACCAGCAAGTTTGCCGTTTTTGAGGGAGATGAATATTTAACTTCGGCTTTGGACTTACGTCCGAAATTTCATGTATACAAAGCTGATGTAGGAATCATTACTGGCGTTTCGTGGGATCATATTAATGTGTTTCCAACTTACGAAAATTACTTAGAGCAGTTTAAAATATTCATTAAAGAACTTCCATCCAATGGCGAATTAATTTATTGTGCCGATGACGCTCAGGTAAAATTGGTAAGCGAAAACACACCATGCAAAGCCAAATTGATTCCATACGCTACACCACTAAATGAAGTTGAAAACGGTGTTACCTATATTAAAGAAAATAACAAACGAATTGCTTTAAAAATATTTGGCAAACATAATTTGCAAAACATGATGGCTGCCAAATATGCCTGTGCTTATGCTGGCATCAGTGAAGAAATGTTTTACGAAGCCATTCAGCATTTTAAAGGCACTGCAAAACGATTAGAAACTTTATACGAAGATGCACACACCATTATTTATAGAGATTTTGCACATGCTCCGTCAAAACTAAAAGCCACTATTAATGCCGTAAAAAATCTTTATCCCGAAAGGAAATTAATTGCTGCTTACGAGTTGCATACTTTCAGTTCGCTCAACAAAGAATTTTTACCTCAATATAAAAATTCGATGATTGAAGCTGATGTAAAAGCAGTGCTGTTTAGTAAGCATGCCCTCGAAATGAAAAAAATGCCTCCATTAAGTATAGAAGAAGTTGCATCAAATTTTGGTCATGATGTAAAAGTATTTACCGATAAAAATGAACTCAGAACATTCATCGATTCGCATTACACAAAAAAGGAAAATCTGCTTCTTATGAGTTCGGGAACATTTGATGGAATGTCGCTGGAGTTTTAATTTGATAACTTGTCAACCGAAGCTTCAGCGCAGGTTGATTTGATAACTTGTCAACCGAAGCTTCAGCGCAGGTTGATTTGATAATGAGAACCAATACACAATTAAACCGATAAACAATTAAACATTCAAACAAACATTTAATCATCATTCTTGGTCCTACGGCAGTTGGTAAAACTTCCTTTGCCATCAGGCTTGCCAAACATTTTCAAACAGAAATTATTTCTTCCGATTCGCGTCAGTTTTACAAAGAACTAAATATTGGTACAGCAAAACCAACCGATGAAGAACTAAATGAAGTAAAGCATCATTTTATAGGAAATGTGTCGGTCGATCAACTATACAGTGCCGGAGATTTTGAACGTGAAGCCATCGCAAAACTAGATGAACTTTTTGTTACAAAAGATGTAGTTGTGATGGTTGGTGGATCTGGATTATACATTAAAGCTATTTGTGAAGGATTAGCCGAAACACCAAAAGCAAATGAAGAATTGCGTAATCGTTTGCAAGCCATTTTTGAGCGTGAAGGAATTGAATCGCTTCAACAAATGCTTAAAAACCTGGATGCCGATAGATACCAAAAAGTAGATTTACAAAACCCTCAACGCATTATGCGAGCAATTGAAATTGCCGAAAAAACAAATATTCCTGTTGAGAATATTAATAAACAAATTGCCACTCGAAATTTCAATACAATCAAAATCGGTTTAAATATATCGCGAGAACTGTTATACGAGCGCATCAACAACCGTGTAGACGAAATGATTAAAAACGGATTACTAAAAGAAGCACACGATATGCATTTACATAAGGACTTAAATGCATTACAAACTGTGGGCTATACCGAACTTTTTGATTACTTTGATGGGAAACAATCCCTTGAATTTGCTATTGATAAAATCAAACAGCATACCCGCAATTTTGCTAAACGTCAGCTTACCTGGTTTCGCAAAGAAGAAGATGTGAAGTGGTTTGAAACGAATGATTTTGAGCGTATTGTTACGTATATCGAAAGCAAATAAATACTGATTACTTGGCACTAAAAATCAAGTGCCTTTTAATTCACCCTCAACATTAATATATTTGCACCCGAAAAAATTAACAATGTTCGAATTATTTTCAAAACCTGAAGCATGGATATCCCTCATTACTCTAACGGTAATGGAGATTGTACTTGGAATAGACAATGTTATTTTTATCGCACTCGTTTCGGGCAAATTAGAACGAATACAACAAAACAAAGCACGAAAAATCGGATTGGTTCTGGCATTATTTATCCGAATCATTTTACTTTCATTTATTAGTTACATTATTCGCCAAATGAAAGATCCTGTTTTCTTTTTGATGGGACATGGAATTAGTTGGAGAGATACCATTTTGATAGCAGGAGGTTTATTTTTATTGTACAAAAGCACATTAGAAATATTTGAATTGCTTGAAACCGATGCCGATGAACAAAGTAAAAATATTAATCCCATTTTCTGGAATGTGGTCATGCAGGTTATCTTAATTGATATCGTATTTTCATTCGACTCTATTATCACTGCTGTTGGACTTGCTCAAGATTTACCGGTAATGATTATGGCTGTTATTGCATCCATGTTTATCATGTTATTTTTCTCTGGTGTTATCAGCGATTTTATCAATAAACACCCAAGTATTAAACTACTTGCTTTGGCATTTTTAGTTGTGATTGGCGTTCTACTTTTAATAGAAGGGTGGAATAGCGAATTATCAGAACACTATAATTTAAAAGCATATGTTTATTTTGCCATGGCTTTCTCTATAATGGTTGAGTTACTGAACATGCGACTTCGCAGAAAGACTTCTAAACCGGTTGAATTAAAAGATATTTATAAATAAGTCAACAGACCACGGTGGACAGTGGACAAAACATGAACAAAGTACATTTCATCGATTGGGGAGTTATTAATTATAAAGAAGCCTGGGATAAGCAGGAAGAATTATTTAAACAAAAGGTTGATCAGAAATTATTAAACCGCGATATACCCGAATCGGAAAGAACTCAAATTGAACATCACCTTATTTTTTGCGAACATCCACATGTTTACACTTTAGGAAAAAGTGGTTCAATTGAAAACCTGTTGGTTGACGATGAACAACTCAAAAATTTAAACGCAACCTATTATCCCATTAACAGAGGAGGCGATATCACTTACCATGGTCCCGGACAAATAGTTGGTTATCCTATTTTAGATCTCGATCAATTTTTTACCGATATACATAAGTACTTACGTTTGCTCGAAGAATCTATCATTATTACACTTGCCGAGTATGGAATAAAAGGCGAACGTTATGATGGCTTTACAGGAGTTTGGCTAGATGTGGATGATAAATTAAAAGCACGAAAAATATGTGCAATGGGTGTTCGTTGCAGCCGTTGGGTTACCATGCATGGTTTTGCATTTAACGTAAACACCAATCTTGATTACTTTAAAAATATTGTTCCCTGCGGTATTGATGATAAACAAGTAACCTCTTTACAAAAAGAACTAAACCGTGAAATTGATTTTGAGGAGGTAAAAGAAAAGTTAAAAAAGAATATTTCAACCGTATTTGGCTTCACCTGGTTGTAATTTTCCACGTAAAACATCCTGTAAAACGCTATCCTTATTTAGCACACACAACAATTAAACTAAATTTTACCCACAATGTGTTTTAGTCATACACATTTTGAATTCTTATTAAGATATTCGAAATTGATTACTAGCATGCTGAAAGCCAAATTATTTTTATTTTTTTTAATACTTACCACATCTTTATTTGCTCAAGATTTTTTTAAAGAAAACGGAGCATTAAGATTCAATATGATTTATGGCTACAACCTCGCCACAAATGATATTTGGAAAGGTCATAAAAGTATGAACGGTCCGATTAGCGGATTTGAAATCGGATACAGCAAATTTACCAGCAGATCAAAACATTGGGAAAGGCTTTACGGAACACCGCGCATTGGCCTAAGTTTCCAAACAATTTTAATGAACAAACCCGATACATTCGGTACATGCTACTCATTACTTCCAAACATCGAATTCAGGGTAATCACTCTTCCTAGATCAGAGGTTTCGGCAAAAATTGCAATTGGCGGAACCTACGTTACTAGACTATTTGACGAAAAATCAAATTTTGATAATCGCGCTATCAGTTCTCATTTGAATTTTGGAATAGAATTTAGCGCATCATATCATCACGAAATCAGTAACCGTGTAGAATTGAATATTGAAGGTTCCTTCTTTCATGTATCGAATGGAAACTTTAGTATACCAAATGGTGGATACAATTTATTTTATGGCAAAGCCGGAATCAATTACTTTTTTGATGAAGTGCCATACTTAAAACGAAGAGGAACTTATCTGAAATCGTTTAAAAACAAAGCATATTATACCGGATATGTTTCTTATGCATACCGCAATCAGGGAACATTTGCCGGATACCGACAGTATTCAGTACTTACACTTCACCAAAGTGTAATGAAAAAAATTAATAAGATATCGAATATTGGTGTTGGCCTTGATGCTTTTTACGACCCCACTTCGAAGCTTAATTATTACATGCTTTACAAAGACAAAGAACTTTTTGTAAGTGATGTTAAAGAAAACGAAAAGTATCATGTGGGCATAGGTTTATGTTACGAATTGATGGTTGGAAAATTAACTATTCCTATGGAATGTTACGAATACATTTACGACCTAAAATATGTTGTTAACCCTACATACATCAGGTTTGGATTGAAGTACAACCTATTTAAAAATTTCTTCGTAGGTGGATTTGTAAAAGGAGGTTTTGATAAATCGATGAAATTCGAATCGGCCTACATGGAATTTGCTACGGGTTGGTCAATCTACCGAAATCGCTAAAAATTTATTCAATAAAATTTAACAATAATTTTGTTTTGATATTATTATCGTAATATTGCAATATAGTAATACGAAAATGGGCGCAACTAAAACAGATCATTTTACAGATAAACAAAATGAAATTGCAACACTCGCAAAAGCATTAGGACATCCAGCACGAATAGCAATTATTGAATATTTGCTTAAAACCGAATCGTGTATCTGTGGTGATATTGTGAATGAATTACCGCTTGCACAACCAACAGTATCGCAACATTTAAAAGAATTGAAAAATGCAGGTTTAATAAAAGGAAGTATTGAAGGAAATGCCATTTGTTATTGTATAGATGATAAGACATGGAAGAAATTTGAAAAAATAGTAGGCTCACTCTTTACAAAATATGAATTAAAGAAAAGCTGCTGTTAATACTTGGGGTCATAAAATTGTCATTCGATGGACATTCATTGAAAGGCAATAGAATAAAAAAGTATGACAATTGAATTACAAGTATTATATGACTAAATAAAATAATATGGAAATATCAGAAAAAATTAAAGAAATGGTTAAGCAAAAATATTCGGAAATTGCTTTGCAAGATTTGGAAACAAATGCTACCTCATGTTGTGGTACCGGAGGATGCAGTACCGAAGTGTATAACATCATGAATGATGATTACTCAAAACTTGAAGGGTATAATGCTGATGCTGATCTTGCTTTGGGATGTGGTTTGCCAACACAATATGCCAAAATTAAAAAAGGAGATTTAGTAGTTGATCTTGGAAGTGGAGCTGGAAACGATT
>CANKGI010000179.1 GCA_947481365.1 Bacteroidota bacterium
CAACAGGTGTTGGTGTAGGTATCGGGTCATCTTTTTTACACTGGCAACGTTGCACACTAAGTACCAATAAAAGAAGAAAGGTGTAAATGATGGTTTTAGTTTTCATATATCCAGATTTATGCAGCGCTAATTTACTATTTATAATTTTCAATCATATATGTTAATTTTTATAAAAAGCTTTTTATCAACCTATTGAATACGCTTTTTTTTGAAAATAAATTAGAGGCAAATTTGTTACCCACCGATGGACAACAATAAGTCGTCCATCGGGAGTAGAAATGTAAATACCAACTGGGCTGTTGGTATTTTGAGTAGTTGACCCATTCAACTGAGCATTTGAATGAGCTGTTGTCACATAGGCAAAAGAAAGGCTAAATAGTATTTTCAATTGTTTCATATAATTTGAAAATGTATTACAAACTTTATTGTAATAATTTTAAGTTCAAAGAAAAAAGCCTTGCATGCCATGCAAGAATATTGCATCATATGCAAGATTTATTATATTGCATATAATATGAAAGCAAAAAATAAAATGTTACTCACCCATAACAAACAGTTGGGTTTAGCCATGAAACGTATAAGAGAGTCTCGAAAAGTATCGACACTGTTTGTAGCTAAAAAACTTGGCTACGAAACAGAAAGCACATATTGTCGAATGGAGCATGGGACAATTATGAATATCTCTGTTTGGACCTTGCTTGAATTTTGCAAATTATTTGAATGCAATATCTTTCATCTTTTTGTCTTGGCCGAAATCGATATATTCGATACTAAAATAAAAACTTGGACCGAATTTTACCAATCACTTTCTAATTTACCAACTGATGAAGCTTCTAAATTATTAGCGTTAGCCAATAAAATACCTCATCAAAAACCGGAGTTATAATTACAGTTTCCTTTTATTAATTTTTAAACTTTTCCCAAAATATTTATACCGTTGTAAGCATTTCATACAAATCGTTTACTTTGTTGATTATTTAAAATAATGAGAAATATTTCTACCGTTTTATTGTGTGTTTTGTTTACCACAAATCTTTTTGCTCAAGATTTTTCAAAACTCGTTAATCCATTTATTGGAACCGGTGGACACGGACATACATTTCCGGGTGCTACTGCTCCATTCGGAATGGTTCAGGTGAGCCCCGACACCAGACTTGAAGGCTGGGATGGCTGTAGTGGTTATCATTACAGTGATTCTGTCATTTATGGATTTTCGCACACGCACTTAAGTGGAACCGGTTGCAGTGATTATGGTGATGTGATGATTATGCCCATGATGGGGGAACCTCATTTTGATGCCAAAATTTATGCGTCAAAATTTTCGCATGTAAACGAAAAAGCACATGCCGGATTTTATAGCGTTCATTTAGACGATGAAGATATCGATGTTGAACTTACCGCAACAACACGTGTGGCGATTCATCAATATACTTTTCATAAAACGGGCAAAGCAAGTTTTATTCTTGATTTATTGCATCGCGATAAATTGTTGGATGGAAAAATAAGAATTGTTGACGACCATACCATTGAAGGATTTCGGAGAAGTCAAGCTTGGGCAGACGATCAGCGTTTGTATTTCCGTATCGAATTCATGAAAAGTTTTATCGATAAAAAAATAATTGAAAAAGACCTGCCTGCCGATAATGGGCTTGCTGGGCAGGCAGGCTCGCAACAAACACAAGCTGCATTTTCATTTAATGTAAAACAAGGCGAAAAACTTTTGGTAAAAGTTTCGCTGAGTGCAGTTGATTATGAAGGAGCGAAAAATAATATGGAAACCGAAGCACCAATTTGGGCATTCGAAAAAACACAACAATTTACCGAAGCATTGTGGAACAACGAACTTGGAAAAATAAATGTGAAGGGCGGAACAAGCAATGAACGAATTATTTTTTACACTGCATTGTATCACACATTTATTCAGCCAAATACTTACTCAGATGTGGATGGTCGTTACCTCGGCCGTGATATGCAAATTCACAAAACCGACAATTGCACCTACTACACGGTGTTCTCGTTATGGGATACATTTCGAGCAGCACATCCTCTTTATAACATTGTTCAACGAAAACGAAATCTCGATTGTATCAAAACATTTTTATTGCAATATCAGCAAGGCGGAAGATTGCCTGTTTGGGAACTTTCATCAAACGAAACCGATTGTATGATTGGATATCATTCGGTGCTGGTAATTGCCGATGCATATGCAAAAGGTATTCGCGATTTTGATTTGAAACTTGCAGTTGAAGCCATGAAAAAAAGCGCAACCTGGAATCATTATGGTTTGCCAATTTATATGAAGCAAGGTTATTTGTCATCGGATGACGAACACGAATCGGTTTCGAAAAGTTTAGAATATGCCTATGACGATTGGTGTATTTCAAAATTTTGTGAAGGTGGCGATAAAATATTTTTTGATAAACGTGCGCAATCATGGAAACATTTATTTGACGAACAAACCGGATTTATGCGTGCCCGAAAAAATGGTGGCTGGTACACTCCATTCGAACCATCGGAAGTAAATAATAATTACACCGAAGCCAACTCGTGGCAATACAGTTTTTTTGTTCCACACGATATACCTGCATTGATTAAAATGCATGGTGGCGAAATGAATTTCGAAAAGAAACTGGATGATCTTTTTACAGCATCATCAAAAACATCGGGTCGCGAACAGGCTGATATCACAGGATTAATTGGTCAGTATGCACACGGAAATGAACCCAGTCACCACATGGCTTACTTATATAATTATGTTGGCAAGGCATCAAAAACACAAATGCGCGTGCATCAAATTTTAAATGAAATGTATAAAAATGCGCCCGATGGTTTGGCGGGAAATGAAGACTGCGGACAAATGAGTGCTTGGTATGTAATGAGCGCCATGGGGCTTTATGCAGTTTGCCCCGGCAGTGATGAATACCAAATTACTTCTCCACTTTTTGATGAGATAACCATTAAAACCGATGACAATAAATTTGTGATCATCAATGCAAAACACCAAACCGATAAAGATATTTTTGTTAAAAATTTAAAAGTAAACGGAACAACACAAAAATTTACAACACTTCATCACAATGAAATATTTGGCAACGAAAAAACAAAGCCTGTTACCGAAATAAATTTTACATTATCATCAACTCCTGATGATAAAGCATTGCAAAGTGGTGCCGAAATAAATGAATTGTTAAAATCAACCATACCTGTTCAAATAGTGCAAGCACCTGTAATTTCGGCACGTAAGCAAACTTTTGAAGATAGTCTTTTAATTATCATACAGCCATTACAAAAAAATGAAGAAGTGTTTTACACAACAGACCGAAATGATAAATTGGCAAGATTTAGTAAATACACAAAACCCTTTTACATTCAACATTCAACACAAATAACTGCCTATGCCGTTGATGCCAATAAAAGTTATAGTACATATACAACGGGTTTGTTTCATCAAAAAGAAAACCATTGGACTGTGAAATTAAATTGCCATTACAGCAAGCAATACACAGCAGGTGGCGATGATGGAATAATTGACGGATTATATGGAAATACAAACTGGCGAAAAGGCAACTGGCAAGGTTTTCAGGCTGAAGATTTTGATGCAATAATTGATTTAAAAGAAGAAAAAACAATTGAACATTTGGGTGCAAACTATTTGCAAGACACACGAGCATGGATTGTTTTTCCAAAAAATGTTGAGTTTTACATTTCTGAAAATGGAACAGATTTTACATCGGTTGGAAAAGTAGAAAACAATATTCCTGTAAACGATTTAACTCCACAAACAAAATCATTTAATGTTACACTTACACAAAAACCAAAAGCACGATTTATAAAAGTACATGCTGAAACATTTGGCAAACTACCCGAGTGGCATCAGGGTGCCGGAGGTGATGCACATATTTTTGTGGATGAGGTTGAAGTGAAATAATTTAATAAGAATTAAGAATTGCGTTAGCAATTTGTTTGTCGGTTCGAGCGGAGTCCGATAGCTATCAGACGAGAACTACGTCAGCATTATTTATTAAGAAATTTTTAACTTTTAAGCAACTTACCTTAGCGCTTGGTTTTAAATTGATTTCTTTCAAATTTTGAAAACTACAAAACAAATTTTTATTCTCGCATTTTTCATTTTTAGCTTCGCAATATTTGTTAAAGCACAAAGTGGAGCAATTGCGAGCGGAGGTGTTGCAAGCGGAACTACAGGCAATGTTAGTTTTTCTGTTGGACAAACAAATTGTATTACAACAAACGGAACTGGCGGAACAATTTCTCAGGGATTGCAACAACCGTATGAAATTTTTATCACCACCGGAGTTGACAAACAAAATATTAATCTTACTTATTCTGCTTATCCAAATCCTACTTCCGATTTTATTTTGCTGAATATTTCAAATTCGAAAAACATGCATTTTAGTTTGATTGATGTACAGGGAAAATTGCTGCTGAACGAAAAAATAAATAGTGATGAAACAAAAATAAATTTTGCTGAAATAAACACCGGAACATATTTTATCAAAGTGTCATCCGACAACGACACCATTCTTAAAACTTTTAAAATCATTAAATATTAATGCTATGAAAAATCTAACAACAATTTTATTCGCCATACTTTTTGCTTCAAACATTTTTGCACAAGCACCACAAAAAATGAGTTATCAGGCAGTGATACGAAACAGCAGCAATATGCTTGTGGTAAACACCAACGTGGGCATGCGCATCAGCATTTTGCGCGATTCGGCAAACGGAACTGCGGTTTATGTAGAAACACAAACAAAAGCAACAAACACAAATGGATTAGTGAGCATTGAAATTGGTGGAGGAACAATTATATCAGGTTTATTTTCTTCCATTAACTGGGCAACCGGAAAATATTTTGTGAAGACCGAAACCGATCCGGCAGGAGGAACCAATTACACCATTACCGGCACACAACAATTGCTGAGTGTTCCGTTTGCGCTGTATGCTGCAAATGCTCCAACACATTACATTGGAGAATTATTTGGTGGTGGAATTGTAGTTGCAGTTTGGAAAGTAAGTGGAGTTGAACATGGCTTGATTGCTTCGTTAACAGATTTAAGTATTGGTACATCATGGAGCAATGTTACATCAACATTAATTGGAGCAACTGCACAAAGTGCTTACGATGGACAAGCAAATACAAATGCGATAATTGCTCAGTCAGGGCACACTTCAAGTGCTGCTCAACTTTGTTTATCTTATTCTGCTGGTGGATTTAATGATTGGTACTTACCTGCAGCATGGGAATTAAATAACTTCTACAATGCTGCTTTTATAGTTAACTCAATTTTGGGTTCTGCAAATGGATTTACAACAAATTATTATTGGAGTTCAACTGAAATGAGTGCTAACCTTGCATATTCATTACAATTTAGCGGTGGTGCATATGTAGGTGCACAAAAATCAGGCAGTAGCGCTAGTGTAAGTGTTCGTGCAGTAAGGAAATTTTAATTTTATAAAATGATCATTTTCGTTTTAGCGAAGCATTATTTTTATCAAACATTTTTTCAAACACACCAAACACAATTATCAATTATATTTGTTTTTTAAATATAACCCGCCAACGGCATCCCGATAGCTATCGGGACTAATGGCTAAAAGCTAACAGCTAAGATGAACATTCGCGAATTACTAAAAGAAAGAATTTTAATTATTGATGGTGCAATGGGCACCATGATACAACGCCATAAATTGGA
>CANKGI010000180.1 GCA_947481365.1 Bacteroidota bacterium
AATATATCGCTAAACCATTTATCGATATTGGCATCAACAAGATTTGCTTCTACTTCATCATCCCAAATTTTAACCTGAATATTTTCTTCTGAAAAAGCATGTATTGAAAACGAAATTTCGTTATTCGGAAAATTTCTATGTGTAATAAAAATAGTTTGATTATCCATGCTCACATCAAACAAACACAACTGAGGTAAACTTCTTTGAGAAAGAAAACAACCTTCATCATCCACCAACATCCAACGCCTATCGTATTTCAAACCTTCAGGTTCAACAAGAGCATTTAAAAGCTGAATACCACCAAGCGATTTAATGGGATAAATATAGATATGGCTAACTGCGTAGTTCATCAATCAAATACGATATTGATCTCCTTTATCAGGAATCTCGATTTCTTGTAAAAATCCATCATCTTCAAGCATCAGTTTCATTGCTTCAAGATTTGTTTCTTCGCCATGTACTAAAAATATTTTCTTCAATTTAGGATTGACACATGACTTGATATAATCAAAAATTTCATCGCACCCGGGATGCGAACTAAACACATCAGTAGACTGAATTTTTGCGTAAATCGGATAATCTTTTCCCTTAATTCCAATTGTTTTTTGTCCTTGCAATAATCTGTGACCTAGTGTTCCTTCGGCACAAAATCCGGCAATTAAAATAGTGCTCAATGGATTTTGAATATTGTTTTTAACGTGCTCTTGAATCCTGCCACCTTCAACCATTCCTGCTGCTGATACAATGATGCATGAATCGGTGTAATTCAACAATTCATCATGTCCGTCCATATCATCAATCCAGAATAAATTATCAAAATCAAAAAGGTTTCCATGCTCATGTAAAAATTTCATTGCTTCACTATTCAACAAATTGGTATGATTTGAATATACGTGAGTTGTTTTTACCGAAAGTGGACTATCAACAAAAACCTTTACAGGTGGAAGTATTCCCTTCTTCTCTAATTTATTAATGGTATGAACAATTGCTTGCGTACGTCCAACACTAAATGCAGGAATAATTAATTTCCCTCTTACACGAACACAAGTATCTTCAATAAAACGCATCAATTCTGTTTCACTATCGTCAGTCGAACGGTGTTTACGTCCGCCATAAGTTGTTTCAGTAATTAAATAATCCAGGTTTTTCATCGCAACGGGAATGCGAATTAACTCTGCATTATTTCGTCCCAAATCGCCTGTAAATCCAAAACGATTTATTTTCTTTCCATCTTTTACTTCAACCACAATACTTGCTGCACCTAGTAAATGACCGGCTTCAATAAATTCAATGGTAGCATATTCGTTTAACACAAATGGCTTGTTGAATTTCAACGTAATCATTTGGTCTAATGTTTTCTCAACGTGTTTTTCTGTGTAGATGGGTTTGGGAACATTATTTCTTTTGTTCTTTCCTGCCCTGCCAAGTTTGTGTTTATATTCTTGCCACTGAATATTGGCACTATCAAACAAAAGAAATTTTGTTAAATCTGCTGTTGCTTCAGTACAAAAAATATGTCCTTTAAATCCTTGATTAACGAGTGCCGGCAAGTTTCCCGAATGATCGATATGCGCATGAGTTAACAATACCACATCAATATCAGGAGGATTAAACGGAAACGAAAAGACAGTTTCAGTCATGTCGCGCTTTTGCAAATAATTCAATCCGCAATCCACCAAAATATTATATCCGTTTGCCAGCGTTAGCAAATGCATGCTACCTGTAACCTGTTTTGCTGCTCCGTGAAACGTTAACTTCATTTATCTTACTTCAGATTTTATTTTTGTGCGAGATACGGCAATTATCGTAATTCATGCTCAAACAAATAAATTTGTTTTTATTTTCGCTGCTATGCAAATCAAATTATTAAATCAACAAATTTCAATTTTACACCAGTTTGTTTCCGAATTGCGTGATGTATCGATTCAGCATGATCGTATGCGTTTTCGCAAAAACATTGAACGCATTGGTGAATTGATGGCTTATGAGGTGAGTAAGGAATTGCCATTTAAAACGCAGGAAATCACAACTCCACTTGGCACACATCAATCAAAAGTGATTGCCGAACAACCAGTGCTTGCAACCATATTACGCGCAGGATTGCCAATGCATGAAGGATTTTTAAATATTTTTGATAAAGCTGATTGTGCTTACGTTTCGGCTTACCGAAAACATACCGATGAACACCATTTTGAAATCATTGTTGAATATTTGGCAAGCCCAGATTTAAATAACAAAACGTTGATTTTAATCGACCCCATGCTGGCAACCGGACAATCAATTGAACTTGCTTACAAAGCGTTGTTAAAAAAAGGATCACCCCAAAAACTACACATCGTTTGTTTGATAGCCAGTGAGCAAGGTGTTGGTTTTTTGAAAAGCAAATTTCCTGAAGCCACTTTGTGGATTGCCGATATAGATGCTAAACTTAATGAATCAGGATATATTGTGCCGGGACTAGGCGATGCTGGAGATTTGAGTTTTGGAGAGAAAATTTAAAATGAAAAAACTAACCGTTATTCTTGTTTTATTTTTGTGTTACAATTTACATGCACAGCAGATAAAATTTGTTGACGGTTCGTGGATTGAAAAGATAAAAGCAAAAACAACAGATACCATTTACGTTATTAATTTTTGGGCAACATGGTGCAAACCTTGTGTTGAAGAATTGCCTGATTTTGAAAAACTGAACAAAGAATTTTCTCAAAAAAACGTGAAAGTAATTTTAGTAAGTAATGATTTTAAAAAGCAAATTAATACGCGATTGATTCCATTTGTAAAAAAGAATAACATAAAATCGGAAGTAGTTTTTATGAATGAAACCAATCCAAACAATTGGATTGAAAAAGCCGACAAGATATGGAGTGGCGCTCTTCCGGCAACAATGATTATTTGCCACAGCAAGCATTTTTATCACTTTAATGAAGGTGAAACAACCTATAAAGAACTAGTAAAATTAATCGAACCGCTAATTACAATTAAATGAAGAATTTTATATTGATTATTTGCCTATTTTCTATTTTGACCAATGCGAAAGCTCAAACTGAAGGGTACAAAATTGGAGATGTGGTAAAAGATTTTTCTCTACAAAATGTAGATGGCAAAATGGTTTCGCTTGCCGATTATAAAGATGCCAAAGGATTTATAGTCGTATTTACATGTAATCATTGTCCCTTTTCGCAGGCTTACGAACAGCGTATCATTAACCTTCATAAAAAATATGCATCAAAAGGATTTCCGGTTCTAGCAATTAACCCTAATGATAAAGACCGTGAGCCTGAAGATTCATATGAAAACATGCAAAAACGAGCTAAAGAAAAGAAATATCCTTTTGTATATTTATACGATCAAACACAGGAAAATGCTAAATTATATGGAGCGATGCGAACACCACATGTTTTTATTTTAAGCAAAAAAACAACAGGTAATGTGGTGGAATATATTGGTGCCATTGACGATAATTTTGAAGAGCCACAACATGTTAAAATTAAATATGCAGAAGATGCTTTAAATGCTTTGATTGAAAACAAACCAATTAAAGTTACATATACAAAAGCTATTGGCTGTGGAATTAAATGGAAGAGATAATTTATTTATTAATAAACTATAAAATCACTCGAATAAATAGTCTACCTGCATAAAACTATAACACATATTTCACCAAAAAATCTTTGCTGTTCAGCACTTCAATTTCCGAGAAATAAAAATCATTTTCATCTTCGGTAATGATGCATTTGCAATTGGCTTGCAATGCCGAGTAATATTCGAGCCCGTCTTCAAAATCATGTATCTGTTTGTTTCGGGTGGCCTTTTGAACAGTTAGTTTGTTCGAATCGGCAATACTTAATTTATTGGCAAGTATGTCTATTTTTTTTCGAGCAAGTGCATTTCCGCATTTCTTTTCGGCAAAATAAAAAGCAATAGCCAAACATATTGGCGAAGTAAAAACTTCAAACTTTTTGTTATCAGCTAAACTTAAAATGCGTGATGAATAGGTAAAAATCGGGTACTCTTTATTTAATACCGAAACCAAAATATTGGCATCCAAAAATAGTTTCATTTCTTAGAATTGAAATATTCTTTTTTGAGTGCTTTACGTGATTTTGATGCTGATGTTTTATACTCAACTTTGCCTTCAGCAACTAGCTGAACCCAATCGGAAACAGGCATATCTTCGAGTGTTTGATAATGACCGCTGGTAATTTTGCTGTACAAAAACTCTGTTAACCTCGATAGGCTGATATCATTTGCATCAGCATATTTTTTTGCTTTGTTTATTACAGCTTCATCAAAGCTTAAAGTAATCTTGGCATCCATGATATTTCAATTCTATACGACAAACTTAATATATTTATACGTATAAAAAAATCCCTGTTTTTTTTTTGCAAAAAAAATCCTGATATGAAAATCATATCAGGATTAAATTATTTATTTTATAAATTATTTTACACGCTCAACATATCCACCTGTGCGGGTATCAATTTTTATTTTTTCGCCAATGTTTACAAACAATGGAATCATTATTTCTGCTCCGGTTTCAACTGTAGCTGGTTTTAGTGTATTGGTTGCAGTATCGCCCTTTACTCCTGGTTCGGTATAGGTAATTTCCAATTCAACAAACATTGGAGCCTCTGCACCAATTGCATTGTCTCCTTCAAATGAAACCTTCACAATCATCCCTTCTTTTAAAAACTTTTCGGCATCGCCAAATAATAATCCATCTACATAAATCTGGTCAAAAGATTCTTGGTCCATTAACACCAAACTTGTTCCGTCTTTATACAAAAATTGTAATTCTTTAAAATCAACTCTGATAAACTCAATTGCTTCACCTGCGCGGTAACGATTTTCCATTTGCTTACCCGTTTTTACATTACGTAAAGATACCTGATAAAATGCTCGCAAATTGCCTGGTGTGCGGTGTACATATTCTAAAACCTGACACAACTCGTTGTTGTATTTAATAAATGCTCCTTTAAAAAGATCGGATGTAGATGCCATAATTAATCTTTGATAATTTTGTTAATGAGGCTGCGAAAATAGGACTTTTTCCGAAATGACTACAACGATTTTAATAAAGCCCTAACATCCTCATTTTTAGGATTCCGTTTAACAATTTGCTGTAAAAGTTTTTTAGCTTCACTTTTTTGGCCAAGTATATTGCATAAACCTGCTTTGTTTAATAAAGCCTGAGCAAAATCAGGATCGAGCAATAGCGCTTTATTGTAATATTCTAATGCTTTATCGTAGTTACTCTTTTTAAGATAAGCAAAACCAAGATTTGTAAATGCTTCGGCCTGTTTCGGATTTTTAAATATCGAATTTTCAATAATACGAATGCCTTCATCATCTTTATTTTGGCTGATGAGTATTGCACCAAGTTTATTATTGAAATCTAAATTATCAGGCGCTAAAAACAAGGCTCTTCTATACCAGATTTCCGATACTTCATTCGACTGTAAATTTTGAAATGATTGTCCAACACGATAGCAAGTCCAAGGATCATTAATAGTGTTTGGATTGATATTTTTTGCAACAGTTACTATTCCATCAAAATCATTACTTAAAAACGAAAGATGAATTTTTGTTTGAAAAAGCTCTGATCCATTTAATGCATCGAGTAGAAAATACGCTGAATCAAGAACCGATTTTTCGCCTTCA
>CANKGI010000181.1 GCA_947481365.1 Bacteroidota bacterium
TCTTTGATATAAATATTCTGTTGTTTGTCAACCGAAACTTTTTGTGAAGTGTCAACGGTGTTTTTGTCTGCTGTTTTTTTTGTCTGTTGGTTACAACTCCAAAGTCCAAATACTAATGTCAAAATGAAAATTGTCTGTTTCATTGTCGTCTTTTTAAAATGCCCTATAACTTGTATATACCGGCAGGTTTTCCATCAAAACCTTCCTATATCCGTCCAAATTGGAATGTATTGAGCAGGTTTGAGCTTTTGTTTGTTTCGTATTATTTCTCATTTTCAATCAGGCTTAAATGTTTCTTTTCGGAGTTAGAAACCAACAGCAATTTAAATGATTATTGGCAAAAGCTAAAAGGAAATTTGCCTTTTATAAAATCTTCCCCTCATACAATTGGGGGATTACTTGTAAGTTTAAAATAACTCCCCGCATACATAAAAGTATTTCTTTTATCATCGAGGGGAAATACTTTGCTCCATCTGGGGAAATACTTTTGTGTTTACAATTTGCCTGCGGTTTCAACCGCGGGCTACAATACATAAACAAAGTGACATACTGTAATCGCGCTGACTGCGCTTTACATATTGGTTTTTTTCTTCCATAACGATGTTTTTTTGTGTATCGCTATTTCAGTACTAGACACAATAGCATAAAAAAAAGCGGAACACAATGTGTTCCGCTTTTTGCTTTATTAATTTCTAAAAATTATTCAATCACAATTTTACGTGTAACCGAGCTACCATCTTTTGCATTAACGGTAACAAAGTAAATTCCGTTTTTCAAATTATGGTTCTCAATTGAATAGGCATTTGTATTCAAATTGTTTTCGCTAATTAATGTGCGTCCTGTAATATCAATAATTTGTACTGATGATATTACTACATGTTGCGATGCAGAAATATTGATAACAGATTTTGCAGGATTAGGATAAACAGAAACTGCAGTTTTCATATCCACTTCGTTGAAACCAACATTGCTTCCTCTGGTTAAGCTAATATTAAATGTGTCTTTAGCCCATTTAACACTAGTACCTACCATAGCTTTTACTGTCCATTTACCAACAAATGTTTGGTTTTGAGCAATACCATTAGCAGCTAAAACATTGTAAATAACGCTATCGAAAAATATAGCACTATTTGTTGTAGCACTTCTACTAAAAACTGGAGTAGCAAAATTACCTGCAGCAGTAGTTAACATCCAAGTATAAGTAACTGCACCTAATGCTGGATATCCACCAACTGATGGCTGCCAAGAAACAGTATCTCTGTTTGCGCTATTATAAACTGTAGCAGTAAAGTTATTATTTGGAGATGTTAATCCAAAAACTGAAAGGGTGTCAGGAGGCCATAAATCAAATTGAGTTGCAATACGTGGAGCAACAAATCCAATAATGGTATCAATATATGCTCTTGCTTTTGCAGCAGTCATATTTGGATCAGTTAACATTGATAACGAATCGGCATTTCTTCCACTTTGTGGGAGTGGAATTCCACGGTAAGTAACACTAGTAATTGCTTGTACAGTTGGTCTATCCCACCATTCCCATGGAGAAGCTTCTCCAGGATAAAGTGTGTAGAAAGGGAACATATTTTTTACACCACTACTTGCTTGCATTGCTCTTAAGCTAATAGGGTCGGTGTAATTTCTCGAATTGATTTTATTGTTAATACCAAGAGCATTTGCTTTAGGAATATTAATTTTTGCACCTGTAGCATTTGATATTACTGTAATACCTGTAGTTGGTACAATTACATTTCCGATATTGAAAGGAGCAAATGGATCAGTTGTACAATGTAAACTTACCATTGGAAGGCTCTTGTTATCCAACCAAGCTGAATCGCCCATTGCACCACCAAAATTAAAAATCATGTGAGCATTACCCGAAATAGTTGAGTCGCCTGTGTAGTTGAAATATGGATTTCCACCTCTTCCTAACCAATCGCCAAGTGTATCAACATTTACCATTGGAGTAAAGTTGCTTCTTAAAAATTTAGGATTGCTTTCAATTTCCGTACGTTTGTCAACTGTTCCAACTCCCATTACAATGTATCCGCCAGTTCCCTGACCACCAACAATAATTTTAGAAGTATCAATTTTATACGTTGATTGGTTGTAACGTAAAAAACGAATGCAATTACGCACGTCTTGAATTCCTCTGTATGTTGCTTTGATAAGTTGCTCGGCAGCATCTTGCTGAACTTGTGTTTGAGGATTCCATCCCATACGATTTTCCATTGCAACAGCTACGTAACCCATTTTAGCAAAACGTGTACATATCTCAACAATGTTGCTATCGTTTTTCGAACCTGTTACTTGCTGGTTCATAATTGCCGGCAAATAACTTCCTGTGTGAACCAATATTACAACCGGTCTTGAACTGTTTGTATCACCAGATGGCTGATAAACATCCATCAGTAAATTATCAGTAAAGAGTGGCTGAGTTCCGTAACCCGGAATTGGTTGACCGTACAACAGATTCACTGAACGATTGGTGTCGAAAGTAATATTTGATGTTTTTAATACTGACGCAAATACCGGATCAAGATATCGTCTTTGCGCAGATAATTTGTTCATTGCTGCTGTGCACATCACGAGCAAGAAAAAATAAAGTAGTTTTCTTTTCATAAAATTAGTGTTTAGTTTAAAAAAGCAAGTAAATAAAAAATGTCGGGATAAAAAAAATAAACTTCCAATTTGTAAATAACTGCTGCTATTTCCAATTATCTAATTCAACTAAAATAGAGATGTAAGCCATTCTTCCAATTAGCGGGCCACCGTATACTGTATACACCTGATTATTTAAAATATTGCTTGCTCCCATTTTAATTGTTGAGTGCATTACAGGAATCATTTTGTTTACTTGCAAATCGAGCATACCGTATTCGCTAACATCGCCTGTAAACTGTGGCGATCCTTCGTATGTAAAACCTGATTGCCATTTCCAGTTTATGTTATATCCAAGGTGTTCGAGTTCAAACGAACCAAAACGTAATTTAAAATCACGACCACCAACACCAATATTGTATTTTCTTTCGGGTGTGTTATATGCCGGAATCAATGGGTCGGTTGAATTATGCCTGTCGAGTTTGTTCCACGAAAAATTCAGGTTTAATCCGATGAATCTTCGGAAAAAATAATTCATACCAATAGTTACTCCTTGTGTTGTTACAATATCTTTCGAATTTGTTGCTACACGTAATACATGTGGTGCTTTTTGCAAAAATGTACTATACGGAGGCCAATCTATTATTGCTCCAATTTTGTATCCAATAAAATCATAATACGTGCTGTAGTAATACGAAGCATCAAAATACAATTTATCTTTTACGGTGGTTCGGTAACCAAATTCTATTGTTTGTACTTTCTCGGGTTTTACCGGATCAACATGAAAATACTCTACTAAACTTCTGTTTGCAACCGGAGTTGCATTTGATGCATTAACAAGTGAATTAATTGTAGCAAGGCTATCGAAGCCATGAAGATTTCCCATTAATGTTGCTCTTCCAACATCTAGATTAATATACTGATCAGTTAATGTTGGATTTCGTAGTGCCGATGAAACAGAAACACGAAAAACATTTTTCTTCATTACATATACGGCAGTTGCAGCAGGCGACCACAAGTAACCGAAGTTATCATTTTTATCAACCCTGTTGGTCATACTGAGTTTCAACTTTTCATTCAATACTTTTTTTTCGATGCCCAAATACACACCATATTCTTTGTTATAAATTCGGTCGGCTGTATCCAGAAAAATATTTCCTTTCGAATAAGGTGCATACAATCTAAAATTACCGCCCGTTATAAAATCAAATGAGAGAATTGAAAATCTGTATTCTCCAGCAATATGATACAATGCCGATTGATCAAAGAATTTCGACCCTCCTTCTCTGATGGTGTGTGTTGAATAATAATTTAATGCCGAATCAAATCTGGCTGTACCTGGCTCAAACCTTGCAATACCTGTATTGCTTGTTGCACTTGGGTACAGATCGGCAGTTTGGCGCGCAACATTATGGTATTTTAAAATCGAATCTTGCAAGCGAGTATTCATGTAATTAATGATATACTGTCCGCGTTGGCTTAGCGGGAAAATGGTGTCAAAACCAAATCCTGTGTACCATGAACCACCTACCAATTGCGATTGTACATTTTGCGACCAGCTGTTTTGATAATCAATGGCCCACTGTTTATCTGTTTTAGCACCATTTTGCAACAACAATGCAGTTGAGTAAATATCAAAACTGTTTCCAGCATTTTCGTTCGTTGCATATGCACGTATAAAATATTTTCCTTCTTTTCTTAACTCAATTTTATTTTGAAAGAAGAGAATATCTTTTAATGCAAAGCGATCGTCACCTTGATAAATCGTACTTCCATTACCAAAACTTGAAGTGTAAATGAGCTCATTATCTTTATTCAACTTAAGATGAAATGCAGCTCCTAATTTTAAGTTTTGCATTTTGTTATCGATAAGATCCGTCTCTTTATAACCACCTCTCAATGAGTATCCGTATCCTGCCCATTTCCAGTCGCTCGCATCCTGATAAAAAATCCGATTCGAATTATACTCATCGCCATATCTGTTTACGGCATCATAACCTCCTCCGGCTTTCGCATCGTTTGGCGATTGTGTTGTAGGATTATAATTCTCGGCTTTCCAATCGTTAGCCTTCATGTATGAGATGTTAAACTTATAGGCAAAAATTTCTTTCCCACTTTTGGTTTTAAATTTCTGTGCCCACCGAACAGAAGTTTCAAGTAAGTTTCGTTCGCCAACTTTTACCTGTGCACTTAAACCTGGATATTGAAATGGACTTTTTGTTTGCATATCAATTACACCATTGAATGCATTCGGACCATAATATGCTGAACTTGCACCTACAATCAAGTCAACTTTTTGAATATCGAGCTCTGATGAACCTAAAAAATTACCCAGCGAAAAATTTAAACCCGGTGCTTGATTATCGGCTCCATCAATTAATTGTAATGACCTTACTGGGGATGTGCTGTTAAATCCTCGGGTGTTAATAATGTTAAAACCTAAGCTGGCTGATATCATATCAACACCTTTTAGTTGAGCCAAGCCTTCATAAAATGACAAAGCCGAAGTTTGCCGTATGGCAAGCGTATTCATGGTTTCAACTGTTAAGGGTGATTGCTTTTGCTTTTCAGTTATTCTGGTGTCTTTAACTTCAACTTCGTTTAACGATTTGGTGTCTTCCTTTAAACCAACAGAAATAATTTTAGAAACGTTTTCAACTTTTATTTCTGTTTTAGCATATCCTAAATATGTAACTACTAATGTTATGGGTAAAGGTTGATTGATTTTTAGTTTGAATTCGCCTTCAAAATCTGTGGCTGTTCCATACGAAGACCCTTTAATCGAAACCACTACGCCAATTAGTTTTTCTCCTGTTTTCGAATCACGCACCACACCTCTCAATTCTGATTTATTTTGAGCAAAAGCATTATTTGCCAAAAGTGAAATTGAAAGAAAAATGACTATTAAGTGTTTCAAAAATAATTTTAATTGACTTAACAAATTATAGCTAAATATTTGAAAACAGCAAATATGTAATGAAAGAATGCGTTTGATGAAAGCTGAA
>CANKGI010000182.1 GCA_947481365.1 Bacteroidota bacterium
AATGTGTATATCGGACCCATTTTGGTTGATACCATCCCACCTAAAATTGACACAATTGATGTGTTGGATTGGAAAACAATTCGAGTAAATTTTTCGGAAGAAGTTGATGCTGTTTCTGCTCTCGACACAATGAATTATTTGCTCGATAATATTTCAAGACCAACAAACATCTACTTTGAAAACGCAAATAATTTATCTTTGATTGTTGAGTTTCGCGACTCATTTACAAATGGAACAAATCATGCCATTTCAACTTTTGGAATAAAAGATTTGAATAACAATTCGCTTGCCGTACAAAATTTTCTTTTTCTATTTTACAACGTACAAGCTTTCGATGTTTTGATCAGTGAGTTTATGTCAGACCCAACACCATCAGTTGGTTTGCCGAGTGAAGAGTTCATTGAATTATACAACCGAAGTAATTTTAACATCAACTTATCAAATTGGATGATTACCGATGGCACATCAAAACCATTGTTGCCAAACGTTGACATAAAACCTGATAGTTTTTTGATTATTTGTGCGGCAATGAATTATTCATTGTTTTCATCTTTTGGAAAAACGATTGGCATCAATAATTTTCCATCACTAAACGATGCCGGTGATATGATTTTACTAAAAGATAAAAACGGAAACACCATTCATCAAATTAATTATGACTTGAACTGGTACAACGATAAAAATAAAAAAAACGGTGGCTGGTCGATTGAAATGCAAAACCCATTTGATTTATGCAAAGGAAGAAAAAACTTCGCTGCTTCTGTTGATATAAAAGGAGGAACACCCGGAAGAAAAAATTGCGCATGGAGCATTTTACCCGATACCAAACAACCGCAGATTGTATCATGCAAATTGATTTCTACGGACACGGCACTCATTTTATTTGATGATAAAATGGATAGCCTTTCTATTCTTAATGCAACGATTACATTATCGAATTCGGTTGCTTTATCATCTCGAAATGTTTGTGGTGAATTTTTTGATTCGCTGCTCATTTCATTTTCGAAACCATTGATTGGAAATGTTGAATACACACTTCAAATTAAAAACGCGAAAGATTGTAATCAGAATTCGGTTGATTCAAATTTGAGTTTTAAACTCCTCTATTTTTTGCCCGACACCGCAAAGAATGATGATATTGTTATTAATGAAATAATGGCCAACCCTTCAACAAACATTGGATTGCCCAATACCGAGTACATTGAATTGTATAACACAAGTAGTCGAAAAATATCTTTAAAAAACTGGACAATTGAAGACGAAAATAACAAAGCCATTTTGCCCGATTATGTTTTATTGCCCGACAGTTTTATTTTAATTATTTCAACAAGTGGAATTGCATATTATCAAAATTATTCGAATGCAATTGGTGTTACAAATTGTCCTTCGCTAGGAAATGATGGAGATATTTTACGACTAAAAAATCAAACAGGACAAATTATTCATGCCATCAATTATACATCAGATTGGTATAACGACAACGTGAAAAAAAATGGAGGATGGAGCTTAGAAATGATCGACCCTAAAAATCCTTGTGGCGGAAAAGAAAACTGGAATGCATCAATAAATATTTTAGGTGGCACACCCGGCAAGATTAACTCTATCAATGGTTTTATGCGTGATGTTACTCCTCCTAAATTAATTAAAGCTTATCCCGAAGACAATAAAAATATTCGTTTAACTTTTAATGAACCGCTCGATTCTGTTTCTATTTTACATTCGGGTTTTGCTTCTGTAAATCCAATTGAGCGCTCTACAACTTTTAAATTATTTCCTGATTTTTATTCTTCGTTCACTGCTCACTTTAATGATTCATTCCATACAAAAAATGTTTACCGAATTTTAGTTGATAGCATAAAAGATTGTGCTGGAAATAAAATTGCTGAAGATGATTTTGCAGATTTTGGTTTGTGTGAAAAAACCGAAGTTGGTGATTTGGTAATTAATGAAATATTGTTCAACCCTTTTACTGGAGGTGTTGATTTTGTTGAGCTATACAACCGAAGCGATAAAGTGATTGATTTACAAAAATTGTTTATTGCCAATACAAATGCTGATAATTCAGTTAACGAAATGTATCCGATTTCAGCGGATGGGTTTACTCTTTTTCCAAATGATTATTGTGCGCTCACTTCAAATACTGACATTTTGAAGCAACAATATTTTTCGCCAAACACAAAGAATTTTATTCAGTGCAACATGCCATCTTATAATGATAATTCGGGAACAGTTTTGGTTATTGATGTATATGGTAATCGGTACGATCAATTTTCTTATGATGAAAATATGCACTTCCCTTTGCTAACTGATAAAAGCGGAGTGAGCCTGGAGCGCATAGATTTTAACCGACCAACAAACGATCGAACAAACTGGACATCGGCATGCACAAAGCTCAATGCAACTCCTGCATATCGTAATTCACAATTTGTTTCGGGCAATGCAAATAACGAACACCTGAATGCCGAACCCGAATGTTTTTCGCCTGATGATGATGGATATAAAGATGTGTTAAATATTCATTATTCGCTTGACGAAAGCGGTTATACAGGAAATCTTTTTTTGTTCAATTCAAGTGGCGTGATGGTAAAACAATTATTGAAAAATGAAATATTGGGAACAGCCGGAACACTCAGCTGGAATGGCTTTACCGATAAAAACGAAAAAGCTCCCATTGGAATTTACATTGCCTACTTTGAAGCTTTCAATTTAAAAGGCGATACCAAAAATTACCGTTGTGTGTTTGTGTTGGGTGGGAAATTGTAAATAGGTTCCACGACCTGAAAGTCGTGGAATATGAATGACAATCTCACAGGCTTAGTCAATTTTTTTTTACAGAAGTTGCCACGACCTTCAGGTCGTGGAATATGATTTAACAAACTCAATTGGCTTTAGCCAAAATAAATTTATAAACGATGCCATACACAAAAGTAATGATACACCTCATTTGGTATACAAAATACAGAAGACCTTACATTTCTAAAGAACTAAAACCATTGCTTTTATCTCACATAAAAGAAAATAGTTTAGCAAAAGGAATTTTTATCGATAGTATAAATTGTGTTGAAGATCATATTCACTTATTAATATCTTTAGGAAGAGATCAAACCATTTCTAAAACAGCCATGCTCATTAAAGGCGAATCATCTTTTTGGATTAACAAACAAAATATCGCTTCTCAGAAATTTGAGTGGCAAGATGAATATATTGCATTATCACTAAGCCAATCTGCTGTTGAAAAAGTAAGACAATACATATTTTCTCAAGAACAACATCATTTGAAGAAAACATTTAAACAAGAGTATAATGAATTTCTTTTTGCTCACGGATTTGAGACACCTAATTTGGGCTAAAGCCAATCACATCATCATCAAGATTCCACGACCTGAAGGTCGTGGCAATAGAGTCGTGGCAATTTTAATCATCAAAAATAAATTTAACACATGCTTTAGCTCATTATTAAAATTGCATATTTGTTCTGAAGAATTTTTAATTTTGTCTTCAATTAAAACTTAAAAACATGTTCGATAAATTACAACAGGCACAACAAAAATCTGAAGAAATAAAACGCAAACTCGATTCGATAGAAGTAGAAGGTGAAGCCGGAAACGGATTGGTAAAAGTGGTTGCAAATGCCAACCGAAAAATTAAAGATGTTTTGATATCGGATACTTTAATGACGCTTGATAGAAAAGAAGAATTACAAGACCTTATTCAAATTGCAATGGAGAAAGCGATGAAAACTGCTGATGATATTTCGCAAAGTGAAATGGCTGCATTGATGAGCACCATGATGCCAGGTGGACTTGGAAGTTTGTTTGGTAAATAAGTTTTATATTAAATCAGAAAACGCAGCTAAACTTTTATAAAATCAAAATGCTTAATTTCTTCAAAATCGCTATCTCCACTCACAAATGGAATACCGGTTATTATTGAAGTTGCTGCAATAATTGTATCAGGAGTTTTAATTGAATATTGTTGTTTCAGTTTTATACAAGCTTCTTTAATTTCATCAGAAAAGCCAATAATTTCAACATTCTTAAGCATCTCTTTGTAAATTAGTTTATCGCTTTTATCAATATTCTTCCGCCCCAATAATTCAATTTCTGTTATGAAGAAACTCCAAGACGATATTTTACAAATTGCTCAACTTTGCTTTTTCCCTCTTTAATGTTAACGATAACATTGGTGTCAACTAAAAAATCAATCCCACTCATTTCTTAGTTTCTTTTGAAACTGAAGGGCATCAATTCCAGTTTTTGAAATGCCAAAAAATTTAGTCAGGTTTTTACCTTTTGTTGTCTTGCGATTTTTTGCACGATTGAATGTTGCCAATGCGTCATCAATTTTATCTTTTGTAATTGGTGGTGTTAATTTGATTATCATAAAACAAATTTATATTTTTTTCATTTCTAATCATATTTTTGATTATTGACTAAATAGTTTTCAATGAATCAGAAAATCACACATAATCCTTTTAATATTATTGTAATTGTTGCTGCACTCGGCTATTTTGTTGATGTGTACGATTTAATTTTATTCAGCATTGTGCGCGTTCCAAGTTTGAAAGATCTTGGCTTAAGCGGTGACGACTTAACCAACACCGGACTAAATTTATTAAATATTCAAATGCTTGGCATGTTGCTTGGCGGCATTATCTGGGGCATTTTGGGTGATAAAAAAGGTCGACTTTCTGTTTTGTTTCTTACTATATTACTTTATTCCATTGCCAATATTTTTAATGGCATGGTTCAAAACCTCGACCAATATTACATCTGTCGCTTTTTTGCCGGATTAGGTTTGGCAGGAGAACTTGGTGTGGGCATTACGCTTGTTTCGGAAGTGATGAGCAAAGAAAAACGCGGATGGGGAACAACCATTGTTTCTGGAATTGGAATTGCTGGTGCCGTTGGCGGTTTTCTTGTTGCCGATATGTTTAACTGGCGAGTTGCCTATTATGTTGGCGGTGGCTTAGGATTGTTTCTGTTACTGCTTCGTGTTTCAATGTACGAATCAGGAATGTTTGCAAAACTTAAAGAATCGAAAATTAGAAGAGGAAGTTTTTTTAGTTTGTTTTCAGATGCAAAAAGATTTTCTAAATACATCAAATGTATTTTAATTGGTGTGCCAGTTTGGTTTGTAATTGGTGTGTTGGTTACACTCGCCCCCGAGTTTGCATCTACAAAAGGTTTAAATGTTGTGGGAACAATTGTTGGAGGAAAAGCAGTGATGTATCATTACATCGGTGCATCAATCGGTGCATTTTTAACAGGCTTTATCAGTCAGTATTTAAAGTCGCGTAAAAAAGCATTACTCATTTCGCTATACAGTTTGGCATTAACAATGGCTTGGTATTTTTTTGCAAGCGGTGTTACCGATACCGTTTTTTATTTCATCCTATTTTTAATGGGAATACCTAATGGTTACTGGTCGGTTTTTGTTACAACAGCCTCCGAACAATTTGGAACAAACTTGCGCGCAACAGCTACAACAACAATCCCAAATTTTGTGCGTGGTGCAACCGTTGCCGTTACACTTTCGTTTAATTATTTTAAATCGGGTTCGCTTGGTATTATTGGCTCGG
>CANKGI010000183.1 GCA_947481365.1 Bacteroidota bacterium
GATGTTGGCTCTAGAAGTTGAGGAAGAAGAATTGCGCAAACGCTTGTTATTACGAGGAAGAGATTCGGGTCGTGCTGATGATCAAAATCCGGAAGTGATACAAAAGAGAATTGATGTTTACAATAACGAAACAACACCCGTAAAAGATTATTATACCCAACAAAATAAGTATAAAGGTATTTATGGTATTGGTGAGATAGAAGATATTTTCAATGCACTTTGTAAAGCAATTGAAGAATAATTTATTTCATCATCAAATTATCAAATCAACACATCATCAAATTAAAAAATGGCCGATAGCAATTTCGTAGATTATGTAAAAGTTTGTTGTCGCACCGGAAACGGTGGAGCAGGAGTAATGCATTTGTTGCGTGATAAAAGAACTGCAAAAGGTGGTCCCGATGGAGGTAATGGCGGTCGTGGTGGCGATATTATTTTACGAGGCAATTCACAGCTTTGGACATTATTACATTTAAAATACCGCAAACACATTATTGCCGAAGATGGATTTCGTGGTGAAGGAGGAAGAAGAACAGGTGCTGATGGTAAAGATGAATTTTTGGAAGTACCTCTCGGTACCATTGCGAAAGATGTAGAAACCGGTGAAGTGATGTTTGAAATTACCGAACATGGTCAAGAAGTGATATTGGTAAAAGGCGGACGAGGAGGATTGGGGAATCATAATTTTAGCACTCCAACAAATCAAACGCCACGCTTTGCACAGCCTGGTGAAGCAGGTAAAGAAGAATGGAAAATTCTAGAATTAAAAGTACTTGCAGATGTTGGTTTGGTTGGATTTCCGAATGCTGGTAAATCAACTTTATTGAGTGTGATGAGTGCTGCGAAACCCGAAATTGCCGATTATCCTTTTACTACCTTGGTGCCAAATTTAGGAATCGTTCAGTATCGAGATTTTAAATCGTTTGTGATGGCCGATATTCCGGGAATTATTGAAGGAGCTCACGAAGGAAAAGGTTTGGGAACGCGCTTTCTGCGCCATATTGAACGAAATGCTACTTTGCTCTTTCTTATTCCTGCCGATAGTGAAAACATTAAAGCTGAATATAAAATTTTAACCAACGAACTCAAAAAATTCAATAAAGAGTTGCTTGATAAAAAGCGATTACTTGTAATAAGTAAAGCTGATTTGTTGGATGAAGAATTGATGAAAGAAATGAAAAAGGAACTGCCTCGAGTTCCACACATGTTCATCTCTTCGGCAACAGGTTTTAATATCGTTAAACTCAAAGACAAACTTTGGGAAATGATTAGCGAATAAAAAATCCCAACCTCCCGATAGCTATCGGGACTGATTGGGATTTACATTTTCAATTAAATTTTACTTTTAGCAATACTCGTCAAAAGCAGCTTGCAGGTTTGCCGAAATCATATCGGCACTAAAACCTTCAATATGATGACGCTCGATAAAATGAACCAACTCACCATTTTTATACAGCGCTATTGATGGCGATGATGGTGGAAACGGAGCAGTATACTCACGTGCTTTCGCAACAGCATCAGTTTCTTGTCCGGCAAAAACCGTCAATAATTTCTCAGGTTTTTTCGAAGCGTTTTTCAAAGCATTCAACACAGCTGGGCGTGCGCTTCCTGCAGCACATCCGCAAACCGAATTAAAAACCAATAATTTTGTTCCTTCTTTTTCGGTAAGTTCTGTTACAACTTCTGAAGGTGTCATTAATGATTTGAAACCTACATTGGTAAGTTCTTGCCTCATTGGGGCTACTAACATTTCTGGGTATGGCATAATTTATTTAAGATTTTAGAATTTTTTCTAACAAATATAAAACACAAAAGTACATCAGGTTGTTCTAATCTAAAATAAATTTTTATATCAATACCGTAACGTATACTTTTGCAAACCTTTAACAAAAAATATGACTGATACAAAATCACAATTACCGCATAAGGTAAAAGACATCTCACTTGCTGAGTGGGGAAGAAAAGAAATTAAATTAGCTGAAGCAGAAATGCCAGGATTGATGAGTATTCGTAAAGAATACGGACCATCGCAACCATTAAAAGGTGCTCGCATCGCAGGTTGTTTGCATATGACTATTCAAACTGCAGTTTTAATCGAAACATTAACAGCTTTAGGTGCTGAAGTTACTTGGAGTTCATGTAATATTTTCTCAACACAAGATCATGCTGCTGCTGCAATTGCTGCTGCCGGTATTCCTGTTTATGCCTGGAAAGGACAAAACGAAGAAGAATTTGACTGGTGTATCGAGCAAACATTACACGCATTTTCAAATGGTCAGTCTTTAAATATGATTTTAGATGACGGAGGAGATTTAACCAATATGGTTTTTGATCGCTATCCTGAATTGGCAAAAGATATCAAAGGTTTATCGGAAGAAACAACAACTGGTGTTCATCGCTTGTACGAGCGCATGAAAAAAGGAACATTATTAGTTCCTGCTATCAATGTGAACGACTCTGTTACCAAATCTAAATTTGATAACAAATACGGTTGTAAAGAATCTTTAGTTGATGCTATTCGCAGAGCTACCGATATTATGATGGCAGGTAAAGTTGCTGTTGTTGCTGGTTACGGAGATGTTGGAAAAGGTTCGGCACAATCATTAGCAGGTGCAGGTTGCCGTGTTATGGTTACCGAAATTGATCCGATTTGTGCATTACAAGCTGCAATGGATGGATTTGAAGTGGTAACAATGGAAGAAGCTTGTACGCGTGCAAATATTTTTGTTACAGCAACTGGAAACGTAAAAATTATTACTGATCGCCACTTTAAAGCGATGCGCGATAAATCTATCGTTTGTAACATCGGTCACTTCGATAATGAAATTGATATGGCTTGGATGAACAATAACTACGGTTCTACAAAATTCTCTGTGAAACCACAAGTTGATGTTTACAATGTTGATGGAAACGAAATCATCATTTTGGCCGAAGGTCGTTTGGTGAATTTAGGTTGTGCAATGGGTCACCCAAGTTTTGTAATGAGTAATTCATTCTCAAACCAAACACTTGCACAAATTGACCTTTGGAAAAACACAAATCTTTATCCTGAAAAGAAAGTTTATGTGTTGCCAAAACACCTTGATGAAAAAGTTGCAGCATTGCATCTTGATCATATTGGTGCTAAGCTTACCAAACTTGATAAAGACCAAGCAGAATATATTGGTGTAAAAGTTGAAGGTCCGTTTAAAACAGATCTTTACAGATACTAATTTGAAGTTAGAATTTGGATGTAAGAATTAAGATTTTTTATCCGATAAAAAATTAGGCCGGTTTGTTAATAGCAAATCGGCTTTTTTATGCGTTACGAAAATTGCCTTTTAAAAAATCTTCATAAGCCAATTTTATTCCATGTTCTAAATTTATTTTAGGAGCCCATCCTAAACTTTTCATTTTAGAAACATCCATTAATTTTCGTGGCGTACCATCTGGTTTCGAGGTGTCGAATTTTATTTCGCCTGCAAATCCAACAACTTTTTTGATTATTTCAGCTAATTCTTTAATTGATAAATCTTCGCCACAACCCACATTCACAAATTGTTTCTCGTTGTAGTTTTGCATCAGTAAAAAACAAGCATCAGCTAAATCATCAACAAACAAAAATTCGCGCAATGGAGTTCCTGTTCCCCACACTTCAAAAAAATCAGCATTATTTTCTTTCGCTTCGTGAATTCTTCTAATCAATGCAGGTAAAACATGCGAATGTGAAGGATGATAATTATCGCCATAGCCATATAAATTGGTTGGCATCACGGCAATAAAATTACAATCATATTGATCGCGATAGCTTTCGCATAATTTTATTCCGGCAATTTTTGCTATGGCATAAGGTTCGTTTGTTGGTTCCAATAAACCTGTTAAAAGTGATTCTTCTTTGAGTGGCTGTGGAGCCAATTTCGGATAAATGCATGACGAACCGAAGAACATCATTTTCTTCACACCATTTAAATATGATTGATGAATGATGTTAGATTCAATCATTAAATTCTGATATATAAAATCGGCACGATACGTATTATTGGCAACAATGCCTCCAACTTTTGCTGCAGCTAAAAAAACATACTCGGGTTTTTCTTTTAAAAAAAAATCGGCAACAGCTTGTTGATTGGTTAAGTCTAACTCGGTAGAAGTTCTAACAACAATATTTGTAAATCCTTCTTTAGTTAATTTACGATGCATGGCAGAGCCTACCATACCTCGATGACCTGCTATATATATTTTAGAGTTTGCTTGCATTTTTATTTGATGATTAGATAATCAGCAAATTTGATTATTGAAATAGTCATTATCAAATAATCAAATTAACGAATCATCAAATTACATTATTCAAAATAATTCAAAGTTTTAAATCCAGCATCTTTCAAAAACTTTTCTTTTTTCATTGCTTTCAAGTCGCCTTTCATCATATCGTTTACCAATTCTTGTAACGAATATTTTGGTTTCCAACCTAATTTTTCTTCAGCTTTTTTAGCATCTCCAATCAGCAATTCAACTTCGGTAGGGCGGAAGTAACGTGAATCTACAGCAACAATTTCCTGTCCTACTTTTAGTGTACAAAGTTTATCAAGTTCTAAAAACTCAAGTCGTGATTGATCAATTGATTCAACAAAACCAATTTCTTTTTCGTCTTTTCCTTTGAATGAAAGATGAATGCCAACATCGGCAAAAGCCATTTTTACAAAGTCGCGTACGTAAGTTGTTTTACCGGTAGCAATCACAAAATCTTCAGCATTTTTCTGTTGCAGCATCAGCCACATTGCTTCAATATAATCTTTTGCATGTCCCCAATCACGTTGAGAATTTAAGTTGCCAAGAAATAATTTATCCTGCATTCCCAAAACAATTTTTGAAGCTGCACGGGTAATTTTTCGGGTTACAAAAGTTTCTCCTCGAATAGGTGATTCGTGATTAAATAAAATTCCGTTGCAGGCATACATGTTATATGCTTCGCGATAATTTACCGTTATCCAATAACCGTATAATTTAGCAACAGCATAAGGCGATCGTGGGTAAAATGGTGTAGTTTCACTTTGTGGTACCGCTTGCACCAATCCATACAATTCGGATGTTGATGCTTGGTAAAATTTTGTTTTTTCTATCAAACCACAAATTCTTATCGCTTCTAAAATTCTGAGTGTTCCAATACCATCTGCATTGGCAGTATATTCAGGTGTTTCAAAACTCACATGCACATGACTCATGGCAGCGAGGTTATAAATCTCATCTGGTTGTGTTTCCTGTATAATGCGAATTAAATTGGTCGAATCGGTTAAGTCGCCATAATGCAATTTCAAACGTAAATGTTTTTCGTGAGGATCTTGATAAAGATGATCAATTCTGTCGGTATTAATCAACGAACTTCTTCTTTTAATACCGTGAACCATATAACCTTTGTTAAGTAAAAACTCAGCAAGGTAAGCCCCATCTTGTCCTGTAATTCCTGTAATTAAAGCTGTCTTCATATTGTATATTTTACTAATTACGCTATTTCGCAATTATGTTTTAAAAATTAATTCACTTCTTCAAATA
>CANKGI010000184.1 GCA_947481365.1 Bacteroidota bacterium
GTTCAACAAGTGGAACATTAACATTAAGTGGAAACACAGGAAGTATAGTAAGATGGGAATATTCGGTTAGTCCGTTTACAACATGGACAAGCATATCAAACACCTCATTAACTTACTCATCAGGAGTATTAACACAAACAACACAATTCAGAGCGGTTGTTCAGAGTGGAAGTTGTTCGAGTGCAAATGCATCATCAACAACTGTTACTGTTGATCCTGCATCTGTTGGAGGTTCGGTAAGTGGAGGTACAACTATTTGTACAGGTTCGACAAGCGGAACATTAACTTTAACTGGAAACACAGGAAGTATAGTAAGATGGGAAAGTTCGGTTAGTCCGTTTACAACATGGACAACCATTTCAAACACTACATCAACTTACACTTCGGGAGTATTAACACAAACAACTCAATTCAGAGCAATTGTTCAAAGTGGAAGTTGCTCGAGTGCAAATGCATCATCTGCAACTGTTACAGTTAATACAGGCGGTGGTAGCTGGTTAGGAGCAACAAGTTCGAGTTGGAAAAATTCGGCAAACTGGTGTGGAGGTTCATTGCCAACAATTTCGTCTGATATTACCATAAACAGTGGAACACCGTTTAGTCCGGTAATCGATACAAACGCAGTAGTAAATAATTTTACAGTTGGAAGTGGTGCAAGTGTTAGCTTCTCGGGTTCAACAAATAGTTTGGATATAAGAGCTGCATTAACCAATAATGGAACATTTACTGCAACAAACGGAACAGTTATATTTGGCAGTTCATCGGCACAAAATATTCCTGCAATAACATATAGTGGTTTATCAATCAATGGTGGTTCGAATAAAACATTAGCAGGAAATACAACTGTAAATGGAGTGCTTACACTTACTAGCGGAAAAGTACTTCTCGGATCTAAAAACTTAACAGTAAGTTCTACAGGTTCAATTTCTGGTGGTACATCATCTTCATATGTTGTTACCGATAGTTCAGGTAAATTATTTATCAATAATATTGGCCCGTTAGGTAATAGCGGAAATGTATTATATCCTGTTGGATCGTCAGCAACATCATACACACCAATATGGATTTTAAACACTGGTACTACTGATAACTTTGATGTGAATGTGTTAGGTTTAGTAAGTTCATCTTACTCTGGCAACACAGCAACAGGAACAACGTTAACTTCAAATATTGTTAGCAAAACTTGGTTTATTAATGAAGCAACAGCAGGTGGAAGTACATTAATGATTACCACACAATGGAATGGAGGAGATGAATTAACATCGTTTAGCCGTACCAATTGCGGACTAGCAAATTATAACGGAACAACATGGATTAGCGGTGCATTATCATCAGCATCAGGAACAGATCCATACATTCAGTTAACAAGTAATATTACCACATTAGGCGCATTTGCAATTGGCGATAACAATAGTTCGGTTCCGGTAGAGTTACTTTCATTTGATGCATATCGTAACGGTAATGATGCATTATTAAATTGGAGCACTGCAAGCGAATTGAACAATAGTCATTTTGATGTAGAGCGTTCGATTGACGGAACAAAATACACAGCCATTGGCAAAGTGAAAGGAAACGGAACAACGAATACAGTTCACAGTTATCAGTTCACAGATAAAAGTCTGTCAACCTTGAACAGTGAACTGTCAACCATTTATTACCGTTTAAAACAAGTTGATTTTGATGGCAAATATGCATACTCAAAAGTAGCTTCAATCAGAAACAATCAGAAAGGTAAATTTGAGATTGTAAATGTGGAGCCAAATCCGTTTAACGAACAGTTTAAACTAAACTTTAACACATCGTCTGCAGCAGCTGTAACTATTGAAGTTGTAGATATGTTGGGTAAAACCATTTCGGTGCAAACAATGCAACCTCAAAATGGATTAAATACATATCATTATTCAACCGAATCAGGTATGAATGCGGGTGTATATTTTGTGAGATTAACTCAAGGCGAATCAACCAAAATAATTAAATTAATCAGACAGAATTAATCTGACATAAACGTATAAAAAAAGGGCAACAAATTGTTGCCCTTTTTTTATGTAAAGAAAATCTCTAATCAGTTAATAGTTGCATACATGACGTTATCGGCTTAATAATTTATAGGCTATTTCTTTTATAAGAAAAGTTTGCGAAAGCTGATGACAGATTCCTCTTTCGCAAATGCGTAATCGGAATGACAACACACGCAGATTGTGATGGCGCGCTTCGCGCGCCCTTGTTCAATTAAATAAATGTCATTCCGTACGGAGAGAGGAATCTCACATTTTTAGAGTCAACACACTTTAACAATTAGAAAGTCTAAATTATTTTATGTTCATGTAATGGTCAAAGTTTCGGATATAATCGTCAAGATTTTCGGTTAACTTTTTACGGTATTCTTCTACAAAATAATCAATCGTTTTCTCTTTTGCCTCTTCTAATTCTTTGGCATTATTCCAACCACCTGCACTAAGCCAGGCATTATATCTGGCAACAGCATACATCATTGCAGCACTTACTTCGCCCTTACTGCCACTAGCAAGTTGCTGGTTCGATAACGCAATATGTTCATCAACTCGGTCGTAAAATTTGTCGTCAATATTTGTCATTTTCTATGGATTTTGATGTTTAAAAATAGTTATTACGATTCTCATTTAATAGGCAATTGCAATATGAATTTACAAATCACGAATATATTGTTTTTAGTAAACTGCTAAAATTAACTTGTAGAAAGTATTAAAATGTATGTAAAAACAGAGGCAAATTGTTGCACTTTTTTAAAGCCTTCATGCAGGTTATTCTTTTCCACATTTGGGCTTAATAATGTTGGTATTTAGCGCTACAAAAACCTATTCAATCACGTATCTTGCATGCCTAGTTTTTTTATATAGAAAAATACTGATTTATGGCAGAAGATAAAATCATTCAGATTAACATTGAAGATGAAATGAAAACAGCTTACATCGATTATTCGATGTCGGTTATTGTTTCGCGTGCATTGCCCGATGTGCGTGACGGCTTAAAGCCCGTTCACCGCAGGGTTTTATACGGAATGACAGAGCTGGGACTTGCAGCAAATCGCCCTTATAAAAAATCGGCTCGTATTGTTGGAGAGGTTTTAGGTAAGTACCATCCGCATGGCGACCAATCGGTTTACGATGCAATGGTGCGTTTGGCACAAGAGTGGAACGTGCGTTATTTATTGGTTGACGGACAAGGAAACTTTGGTTCGATTGACGGTGATCCACCAGCAGCGATGCGTTATACTGAAGCAAGACTAAGAAGGATTGCAGAAGAGTTGTTAAATGACTTAGATAAAAACACTGTTGATTTTCGTCCGAACTTTGACGATTCATTATCTGAACCAACAGTTCTTCCATCAAAAGTTCCAAATCTATTGATAAACGGAGCATCGGGTATTGCCGTAGGTATGGCAACCAATATGGCTCCACATAATTTATCGGAGTGTATTGATGGCATTATTGCATATATCGACAATAAGGAAATAACCATTGCCGATTTGATGAAACATATCAAAGCTCCTGATTTTCCTACCGGAGGTATTATATACGGATACGAAGGAGTAAAGGAAGCTTTTGAAACAGGACGTGGAAGAATTGTGATGCGTGCAAAGGCCGAATTCGAAACATCTAAAACTGGAAAAGACCAAATTGTTGTTCGCGAAATCCCTTATCAAATCAATAAATCAACCCTTATTTCAAAAACTGCCGATTTAATCAACGAAAAAATTATTGAAGGTATTTCGGAAATACGTGATGAGAGTGATAGAGAGGGAATGCGTATTGTTTACGATATTAAACGTGATGCCATTCCGAATATCGTTTTAAATAAATTATACAAATACACTGCCTTACAAACATCGTTTAGCGTAAACAATATTGCGCTTGTTAAAGGTCGCCCTCAGATGCTGAATTTGAAAGACCTTATTGTGTACTTTGTTGAACATAGGCATGAGGTTGTTGTTCGTAGAACACAATATGAATTAGAGGAAGCCAAAAAGAAAGCACACATTCTTGAAGGATTATTAATTGCTCTCGATCATTTAGATGAAGTAATTAAACTCATCCGTTCATCAAAAACTGTTGATGATGCTAAAACTGGATTGATGCAAAACTTTAAGTTGAGCGAAATTCAGGCTAAAGCAATTCTCGATTTACGTTTACAAAAACTTACCGGACTTGAGCGCGATAAAATCAGAGATGAATACAATGAGTTGATGAAGTTTATCACTTATTGCGAATCGGTATTGGCAAGTGAAGTATTGAGAATGCAAATCATCAAAGACGAACTCACCGAAATGAAAACCAAATACGGTGATGCGCGCAGAACAGAAATTGTGCATGCAGGCGATGAAATGAGCATGGAAGATTTGATTGCCGATGATGAAGTGGTGATTACTGTGTCGCACATGGGTTATATTAAACGTACTTCGTTAACAGAGTATAGAACTCAAAACCGTGGAGGACGTGGTTCACGGGGAGTTGCAAGCCGTCAGGAAGATTTTGTTGAGCATTTATTTATTGCTACCAACCATAATTATTTGTTGTTCTTTACCACTCAAGGAAGATGTTTCTGGATGAAAGTTTGGGAAATACCTGAAGGCGGAAAAGATACCAAAGGACGTGCTATTCAAAACCTCATTAATATGCCGGCTGATGATAAAATCATGGCATATTTAAATGTGAAAAATTTAAGCGAACCTGAATATCTCAACAATAATTTTGTGATGATGTGTACGCAAAACGGTTCCATCAAAAAAACAACGTTAGAAGCTTATTCTCGTCCGCGTGCTAATGGTATCAATGCCATAAATGTACGTGAAGGAGATATGTTGGTTGAGGCAAGATTAACCAGTGGAACATCCGAAATCATTATTGCCAGCCGCGAAGGAAAAGCAATCAGGTTTAACGAAAAAACTGTTCGCCCAATGGGACGTGGCGCAACAGGTGTTCGTGCAATACGTTTGGCCGAAGGCGATGAAGTAATGGGAATGGTTGCTGTTGAAGATCCAAAGGAAAGTAATGTGTTAGTGGTGAGCGAAAACGGAATGGGTAAACGTACCGATGTAGAAGATTACCGCATTACAAACCGTGGTGGTAAAGGTGTAATGGCAATGAACATTACTGATAAAACAGGTAAGCTTGTTTCTATTAAAGATGTAACCGATAAAGATGAGTTGATGATTATCAATAAATCGGGAATAACCATTCGCATAGCTGTAAAAGATTTACGCGTAATTGGTCGTGTTACACAAGGTGTTCGTTTAATTAATATTGGCGACAAAGATGAAATAGCATCGGTTGCCAAAATTGATTACATCGAAGGAAGCGATGACGAGGAAATAGTTGAAGGTACAGAAGGAATAGAAGGAGTGGGCGAGGAGCCAACAAATGATACTCCAGATATGCCAGCACCACCAACTGAATAATGCTGAAATATCACGTTGCTAAATTTTTTATAACGTGGTAGAGATAATAAACAAAAAAGCCGTTTCATATTTATGGAACGGCTTTTTTA
>CANKGI010000185.1 GCA_947481365.1 Bacteroidota bacterium
AATATTTTATATTTTGGTAAATCCTGAATTTGTTTTAAGAATGAATTTGTTACTTCTTGATAAACATCTCCATTACCAACAGTTCGCATTAATAAATTTGTGGTAACGCCCGGAGCATTTGGATCAGTAGAAGCCGGCAAGAAAACTGCCGAATCATATCTCTTAGGATTTTGTGAGAATTTGAATTTCCATGTTTGATTTGCACCAGCCCAATTAACGTATATTGAATTTGAGATTGGTGAATCAATTGCATATAAAACTTTATCTCCTGCAATTCCGTAGTCGGAACGTGTAAATGTAATTTGTGAAAAAACAGAATTAGAAAAAATGATGGCAAGAAACAGTATACAATTTTTCATGAGAATGAAGATTAATCATCACAAATTTAATCTTTAAATGAAGGTTTGAAATTAAAATTACAGCATCGAAAAACAAAAAAGCCCTGCAAATTGCAAGGCTTTTCGTTAATATTAATAATATTATTTACTGATAATTACTTTTCGTGTTTCGGTAAAATCTTTTCCCGAAATTTTAAAGAAATAAACGCCATTTTTTAAATCATTTGTTTCAATTGAAATGTTAGAATTAGCTTGAATACTTTTTACAACTTTTCCGGTGATATCATAAACAGAAATTGAAACCGGAATATTTATGTGAGCAAAATTTATTTGAACAAAATTACTTGCAGGATTCGGGTAAATATCAATGTTTGCATCAGCTTGACGGGAATCCTTTATGCCACTGAAGAATATAACAAACGAGTTATATTTCAATGAATCGTCAATGAAATCGTAAACTGTTAATGAGTAAGAACCAATTTTTGCAGATGTATCTGCAACAACATAACAAGTCAATGTGGTGTCGTTAACTACTTTTAAAGTATCAGCATGAATACTTGTTGTACTGAAAACAACTTTTGGAGCAAACGATGTGAAATGTGTTCCTGTTGCATTGATAGTCATATAAAATTTTGAACCTTTCGAAACCGAATTTGGTGTAATAGATTTCAAATTTGTAGCAATAGTTGCAGCAGTTACTTGGAATGACGAAACAAATGTAATGTCTCCATAAACCGGATCAGTTACAATTACATCATACATTCCTGTTCCGCTTGCTTGCGATATTGGCAATGAAAGCGTAATGGTGGTATCATTTACAGCTACAACATTTGTTGGTGTCAACATACTTGATCCTTGCATGAATTTTACAGACAGATTTGTACCTGAAGTGAAATGCGTATTCAGACCTTTTATGGTTAAGTTAACAACTTGCCCTTTTTGTGAAGTGTTGGGTGTAATAAAGGTAAGTTTTGGAACCGATACGGTTTTGGTACGGTAAATAAATGATTGAACAGAAACTCCATTTGTATCCATTAATGCACGCGCCATTGCTGATTTAGAGTTTTTAGCAAACCATGAATATTCAACATTTTTTTGATAAACCGGAATTCCAACAAACGGATTGGCAACGATCCAACCAGCTCCCAATAACGAATTATGAATGGATAAAACTTCAATATTGATGGTAGTGGTTTTTATTTGAAGTGCATTACAACTTGTATCGGGTAAATTAATAGTGCCAAATCCTGTTCCAGTTGAGACGATGTAAGCTTTAACATCCACTCTCATCGAATCGGCTCCACCAATCTGTGCCGATGTAAAGTTAAAAGCACCCGGTAAATCTGCCTTCGAAAAAATTAACGAATCAACTAATACCGAACCGAAAGTGAAAGGAAATTTAAAAACTTTTAAACTTAAACCTGTAATATTCATTTGAACATTATCGAGTACCGCTCTTACAAAATTCGAATCTACATTTTGAAATTGAGTAGTTGAATTTGAAACAGCATATTGATTAGCTCCTGCAGGTGGATTTGAAGCTAACAAAGGAGAAACAAATAATAGCGAATCGTATTTGTTTGCTACTAAACCTGTATTGAAATTCCAGGTTTTTGAAGCACCTATTGTTGTGATAATTGAGTTGAGTGAAGCTGGAGCAGGCGTGTCTACAGCAAACCTAACTTTATCGCCAATGGCACCAAAGTCGGATCTTAAAATTGAAACTTGTGCAGACGCTGCAACAGCCATCATGACAAATAAAATGGGTAGTATTTTTTTCATGGTAAACTAATTTAGTATGAAGCAAATATAACCGATGGAGGTTAAATTGAAATTATAAATTATCCGATTCGCGTAAAAAGATTTCGGCAATTTGTTTTTTATACGATTCGGCAAAACTCCAAAGGTAAATAAGGCTATAGCGCTGGGTGTTTGTTACCGATTCGAATTTGCCAATTTTAAGCGGACGATTGTGAAGTATCGCTACAGCTTTATCCTTATCAAAAATGATAACAACTCTTAAGCCTGGTTTTGGATTGATGATATCTGTTTCTTTAAGTAAAAAAGCATATAATTTATCTTTACTAATCCATTGTGTGTATTTAAAATCTTTAAGGTGTTTATTAAATACAGAAATGTTCAATAGCGAATCTTTTTTAAAATATATTTTCTCAAGTTCGTGCTCAACAATACTGGTGTCTTCAATGCAACATACTTCAATAAAACCTGCAATTTCCATCACAAAGCAAGTGTCGTTTTCAAGAATCGTACGATACGGATTCATGTCTTTATAAACTTTGCCTGTTACTTTTCCTTTTTCGTTTCTGAGTTTTGCATTTGCATAAATTTTTATGCCATCGTAAACATATTTTTTTTCGATGAAGGCTTTGTATAAAACCATGCACCACCCATTTTTAGGAGCTCCGCAATCAACAATGGTTCCTGGGTTTAGTTGAAATTGATTTTCGCCAAATTGTTTATCAAGGATATAGCAATTTCCTGTTATCACTTCGGCACGAATGGATAAACTCAGGATTGAAAATAATAAGAATAGAATTCTTTTGTTCAAATCAGTTTGTTAAAAACGATGAATTATTTTTTTGAAAGTTTATGTTTTATCACTTCAAAAACAATTGGTAAAAGGGAGATTAAAATAATTCCGAAAACAACCAGTTCAAAATTCTTTTTAATCCATGGAATATTTCCAAAAGCAAATCCTGTAAAAGTTAAAAGCGATACCCAAAGTATTGCACCAGCTATGCAGTATGTGATATATTTTCGGTAAGTCATAGCACCAACACCAGCAACAAATGGTGCGAACGTTCTAACTATAGGTACAAATCGAGCTAAAATTATAGTACGTGCTCCGTACTTTTCGTAAAACGAATGTGTTTTATCCAAGTATTCTTTTTTGATGGTGAAGATGCCAAACAGTTTAGCTCCCTCACCTTTTTTTGCTAAATATTTTCCGATAAAATAATTGGTATTGTCGCCTGCCAATGCAGCAAAAATTAATAAAATAGTGATCACGCCAACATTCAAACCATTTGCTTCATTGGCTGCCAATGCACCTGCTGCAAAAAGTAACGAATCGCCCGGAAGGAAAGGGGTAACAACCAATCCGGTTTCGCAAAAAATGATAAGAAATAATAAAACATAAACCAGCATTCCATAGGTACTGATAAATGTTTCTAGGTGTTTGTCGATGTGTAAAATAAAGTCGATTAAATTCATGTGTGTTTTTAAGTGCTGCAATTTTACACATAAATTATAACTTTGTGCCGTGAAAAAAATAGTAAGTGTATTTTTGATTATTGCTGTTTTGGCAATAGCTATGCAAGCCACTTCGTGTGCTACACATAAAAGTCATTCGAAAAAGAAGTGTAATTGTCCGAACGGATTTTAACGAATGGCGCAACCACTAATCAGTTTAATTACCGTAGTTTTTAATGGCGAAAAGTTGATTGCCGATACGCTCAGAAGTGCGGTTAATCAAACTTACAAAAATATTGAGTTAGTTATCATTGATGGTGGCTCATCTGACAAAACAATTGAACTTGCAAAACAATTCAATTCATCTATTGGAACAATGATTAGCGAAAATGATAATGGTATTTATGATGCCATGAACAAAGGAATTAACGCTGCAAAAGGGGAGTGGTTGTATTTTTTAAATGCCGGAGATTCATTTTATGATGACAAGGTTTTAGAAGATGTTTTCACAGGAAGTAATCTTGAAAATGTGGATTTGATTTATTCTAAAATTCAAACCCAAAACGAGCCTACAGGAGTTGATTATGTTACCGGTGAGCGAATCACTTTCAGCGATTTCTTTTCACGATATCCCATTTGTCATCAAGCAACATTTACCCGTAAATCGGCTTTTACAAAGCTTGGTATGTTCGATATAAAATACAAACTAGCTGCAGATACCGAGTGGTTTGTTCGATTTTTTAAATCACAACCCGAAAGAGCTTTGTTTCTAAATCGTATTGTAGCGTTTTACGATATTCAGGGAACAACTTACTATAAGCGAATGCAAGGCTATAGCGAGTACCTCGATTTTGGTAAAAAACACTTTCCATTTTTTGTTTCTGTAAAAAATCAATTGTTTTATCCTTTACTTTGGCTCAAAGTAAAATTGATCAGAATGTTTTCTAATTCGACATGGTTTAAACAATATCGAAAAATAAAATTTTCATCATCAAACAATCAAATCAACCAATCATCAAATTAAAAAAATGGCATTAATCACACCACATAAATTTCGTTTTATAAAAAATAAGTTTCAGGGTAAGTCGTTTAATTTATTGGATGTTGGTGCCGGAAGTCATAGCGCTACCAAAACAAAAACCATATTTTCTCAATGCAATTATTACGGAATTGATATTACAAAATCATACGAAAATGATGATGCAGATTTTAAAGCCATGAGTGGTTTTTACGAAATGGATTTAACAAAATTGCAATTCTCAACTATTCCCGATCATTTTTTTGATGTAATTATGATGAGCCATATTATCGAGCATTTGCACAATGGCGATAAAGTAATTGAAGGACTCATTTCTAAATTGAAAAAAGGCGGATACATTTATATTGAATATCCGGCAGAACGAAGCACACGTTTGCCTCACATGAAGCGTACTTTAAATTTTTACGATGACCCAACTCATGTTAGGATTTATTCGGTAAAAGAAGTCGAAGGTGTTTTGCATCCAAATGGTTTTGAAATTATACGCTCGGGAACACGCAGATACTGGCCTTACATATTGTTGTTACCCTTAACCATCATTACCGAAACAATTAAATACGGTTTTCTTCCGGGTGGTGTTTTTTGGGATATTACAGGATTTGCCGAGTTTGTATTTGCGAGGAAAAAGTAGTTGCCGATATTTTGATTTTCAGTTACTTTTACTACATTTGATATATGAAACATGTAGTCAAAAAATATTACCTCATTATCTTATTCTTACTTGTAATCTTTCTTCCTTTTACAATTGAAAATTGTATAAAGCATGATAATGTAACACCTAAAACAGTTTACAAACCTGTATTTATTTCAAGAAAAGACATAGAGAAATCAGTTTCAACTTTGCAAGCTCAACCTTTTAAAAGTCCAGGAAAAATTTACATTAAACAGCCATATTTATTTATCA
>CANKGI010000186.1 GCA_947481365.1 Bacteroidota bacterium
AATACATTTCGATGGAATATTTTAAGCAACAATTGAAAAAAGGTGAAGTGGGCTCATCGGCTATGCCACATAAAGTGAACCCGATTGATTTTGAAAATGCCGAAGGAAATCTAGGAATGGCAAATGCCATTTTCGAACATTTGTCGGCTAAACTTCCAATTTCTCGTTTGCAGCGCGACCTTACCGATTCAACTGTTTTGCGCAATGTTGGCGTACCGTTTTCACATTCACTAATAGCATATAATTCGCTCATCAAAGGATTAAATAAATTGTTGTTGAATGAAGATAAATTGAAAGCCGATTTGGAAGCAAATTGGGCAGTTGTTGCCGAAGCCATTCAAACCATTTTGCGCAGAGAAGGTTATCCAAAACCATACGAAGCCTTGAAAAATTTAACGCGTACAAATGCCAAAATAGGAGAGAAGGATATTAAAAAGTTTATCGACTCGCTAAAAGTAACGGCAAAGGTTAAAACCGAATTGAAGAAAATTACTCCGCATAATTACACGGGAGTTTTTTAGTTTATATTTTACCACAGAGAAACGGAGACACAGAGTTTATTGTTTTTACCAATACTTCATCCCTACGGGAGAGATTGTTGATTGCTCCAGAGGAGCAAAATATTAATAGAAAAAAAAGGAAATTGTATCAAAGCTCCGTAGGAGCGATATCATTTTAAAATCATAAAAACATTTATTGAATAACCAATGTGTCGATGATGAAGTTATTGTTTGATTGAAGAAATTTTAAATAGTACGTTCCCGTTTGTGCAGTTTTAAAAGTATACGATGTTTGCAAAATAGGTGCAATCATTGTGCACACACAACCTACATATTTAGTTGTTACAACAATTGTTCGTGTATTTCCCGAAACGGTTTCGGATAGTGTGTTTTCTTTTGCACAACCACTGTTGCAACCAAATGAAACGGTGTATATCATGTTCTGATTTGGCATTCCGATTTTTGGTCCTGCCACTTCGGTTACCGGAGATTGTGAATATGTAATACATTCATTAGTTGTTGAAGCATCGCGTTTGCAAGAAACAATGACGAGCATTACCATTAATGTAAGAAATGTTGTTTTCATAAATCTACTATCAGTATTCAAAAATAAAACTTTAAAAAGGAGAATAGAAGCAATTATTTTCTTGAAGGTATGATTATCGGTTTTTCGGTTCCGTTGTATTGAATAATGAGTTCGCTGTTTTCTTCGATCATATTTCCGCTTTGTTGATAGGCAGTAAAATCAAATGTTAATGGCAAAATGATATAGCGAAAGTTGTGATGATCTAATTTGTTTGTGCTGATTGAAACCAGTTTATTTTCCCATTCAATCTCATCAATGTAACGAACCTGCGGTTTTATTTTTGCCTGTAAATAATAATCAACAGCAATGAGTTGATGCAAAATATTGTCGTTAGGAAATGTTTGTTTGGTGTACTCGATAATCATGTCGTACACATCATTCAGCGTGTGTTTATGGAAGTCTTTGTGCGTGTTAAAATAGTTTCCAAGTCCTAACATAAAATCAAAAATGCTATGTCGCTCGGTAATATATTTTAATGAATGAATGGCACGTTTTTTATTCCAGTAAATTTCCAGCGCTTCTTCCAAGAAAGTTATTTTTTCAAGTTCTTCTTTACTCAAATAATTGCTTTCGATAATTTGGTACGGTGGATTTTCGTCAAACACAAAACCATGTTCTACATATTTTTGTCGAACAGGTGTTCCTTTTAAAAACTTCAGAAAACCCAATTGTAATTCGGGAGCATAGAGTTTAAAAACTTCTTCGAAACTGAATTTGATATCGCTCCATCGATCGAGTGGCAAACCAACAATCAAATCGAGATGCATTTCAATTTTATGCTCGAGCAGTTTAATAATTGAACTGGTTTTTTCGAAATCCTGTTTGCGGTTCACTTGTAAATTTGCCAGTTGATTTACTGTTTGAATTCCTATTTCGAAACGGAAAACTCCGGCAGGAACTTCTTCCTGAATAAACTTTACAATGTCGGGATGAATGATATCGGCAGTTATCTCAAACTGGAATACCTGTGCAGGTTTGCGGTGCTCGAGGATGAATTTAAAAATATCAATGGTAAAATCTTTTTTGATATTAAATGTTCGGTCGAGAAATTTAATCACTCTTCCATGTTGCATCAGATACAGCAAATTTGATTTGATGTTTTCGATGGGTAAATACCGAACCTTGTTATCTAAACTTGCCAAACAAAATTCGCATTTGTATGGGCAACCTCTCGATGTTTCGATGTAACAAACTTTGTTGTATAAATCTTCAGAAGCATCGTTTTTGTATGGGTTGATGCTTGCATAATTTTCTAAATCGAAAATAGTTGGTGATGGAATGAATTTGATTTCACCATTTACTTTGTGTACTAAATTTCCAATTTCACTAACATTTGGATAAGCATTTACAAATTCGGTAAAAGGAATTTCACCTTCGCCAACAATAATAAAATCAACTTCGGGCAACGATATGATATTTTGGTAATCGTAACTTACCTCGGGGCCGCCCAATACTATTTTAATATCGGGATTGAGTTTTTTGAGCTCGCGTGCAACACATAATGTTTGTGTAATATTCCAGATGTAACAACTAAAAGCAACCACATCAAATGCTTTGCATCTTTGTGCAACGTCTTCGGGTTTTTCTTTAATGGTAAATTCTTTCCACTCAATTCCATCATGATGTTTATTGAGTTCGTACAATAAACGAATGGCTAAATTGAGATGTATATATTTTGAATTAAGAGTGGCTAACAATAACTTCATGGATGAGGCGAAGTTATAGTAAATAAGAAATATAACCACAGAGACACAGAGGCACAGTGTTTTTATGGGAAATATTTCTTAATAAAAGCAAATTTATTTTAAGTTTGATATTGAAAATACCAAAAGGTGAAACACACTTCTTTAGTAATATTATTCGCATTTGCACTCATTAGTAATTTAAGAGCACAGTCAACCGGCAGTCAATTTAGTTTGTCGAGGAAACAAATAATTGATTCATTGGTTACTCATCCCAATTTAAAGTTTCAAATTAAATTTAAGTATTTCAAGAAACTGAAGATTGATGATCTGTATCGATTTTATTCAGAGTCGCAGTCGGAAATAACTATGTATGAAAACAACCGAGCAATAACCAATTTCGGTACAATTTTAATGTCGATTGCTGCTGCTGATTTAATAGCAATTCCATTTGCAGCAAAAGCACTTCATAGTACCGATGGTACAGTCTTTTTTGCTATGGTTGGTTCATTTATTCCTATAGCTCTTGTGGGAGTAATTGTGCATTATGTTGGTCCACATAAAAAGGATTTATACCAAACTTTAATACAAAAAAATAAAGCTTACTAATAATACCACGAGAATATAAATTCTCTGTGCTTCTGTGGTAAAAAACTATTTCATTTCCACCACCAAATCATCCTGCTCCACCAAGCTTCCTTCGTTTAATACAATTTTCGAAATCACTCCTGCATGTGGCGCCAACACAGTGCTTTCCATTTTCATCGCTTCGATGGCAAACAGCGGTGTGTTTTTCTCTACAGCATCTCCGGCTTTTACAAATACTTTTGACAGTCGCCCTTGCAATGGTGTACCTATTTCATTTTCTGTAGAAGCTTTTTTGTTGGCCGCTTTCGATTCTTTTACGTTTTTATCTTTCACATCAATAGCACGTGTTTGTCCGTTGAGTTTAAAGAACACCGACCTAAAACCATGTTCATCCGGTTCGGTAACATACATCATGCGCACCAAAATACTTTTGCCCGGTGAAAGCTCAATCAATGTTTCTTCACTGGCATCCAAACCATAAAAAAATGTGGTGGTTGGTAAATAAAACACATCACCAAATTGTTCGCGATGTGCTGCATATTCTTCAAAAACTTTTGGATAAAAACGATAGCTTAAAAAATCGTTGAAGGTATATTCTTTACCAAATTTTGTATGGAATGTTTTCAACTCTTCTTCAAAATCAATAGGCTGTAAATGCTCGTTGGGACGATTGGTATAAGCTTTCTCGTTTTTGAGAATGATGCTTTGCAATTGCTCCGGAAATCCTCCGGGTGTTTGTCCTAAATCGCCACGAAATAAACCAATCACCGAATCGGGAAATGAGATGCTATCACCGTTATTAAAAATATCTTCTTTCGTATAATTATTGGCGGTCATAAACAACGCCATGTCGCCCACAACTTTTGACGAAGGTGTTACTTTAACAATATCACCAAACAGCTCATTCACCACCACATAATTTTCTTTTATCTTTTCAAACTTATCTTCCAAACCCAATGCCCTAGCCTGCGGACGAAGATTTGAATATTGACCTCCCGGAATTTCGTGGTCATAAACTTCTGCAGTTCCTGCTTTCAATTCACTTTCAAAAGGATAATACCACTCACGCACATCTTCCCAGTAATTAGAAAATTCGTTCAGCTTTTTCAAATCTATTTTACACTCACGTTCGTGTCCCTGCATCATCGAAACGATTGAATTAAAATTTGGCTGCGATGTTAACCCGCTCATGCTTGCCAATGCCACATCAACAATATCAACACCTGCTTCAATGGCTTTTAAGTAAGTTGCTGCTTGCACACTGGATGTGTCGTGTGTGTGCAGATGAACAGGAATGTCGATTGCTTTTTTTAGTTCACTCACTAAAATATTTGCCTGATATGGTTTGAGTAATCCTGCCATATCTTTTATACCAAGAATATGTGTTCCGGCATCTTCAAGTTGCCTAGCCAAATCGAGATAATATTGGAGATTGAATTTTTGATTTTTGGAAGTATCCATAAAATCTCCCGTGTAGCAAATACATGCTTCACTCAATCCTTGTGTGCGCTCGTTCACTGCTTTTATGCTCACCTTCATGCCTTCGAGCCAATTTAGCGAATCGAAAATTCTGAATACATCAATGCCATATTCCCAACTTTGTTCAATAAATTTCTCTACCAAATTATCGGGATACGCAGTGTAACCAACGGCATTAGCACCGCGTATCAACATCTGAAAAAGGGTATTCGGAATGGCTTCGCGAAGCAGTTGTAATCGTTGCCAAGGATCTTCATGAAGGAATCGAAGTGCCACATCAAATGTTGCTCCGCCCCACATTTCTAAACTGAAAAGTTGTGGATGATTTTTTGCAAAGCTTTCAGCAATTTTTAACATATCAATGGTGCGAACCCTTGTTGCCAAAAGCGATTGATGTGCATCGCGCAATGTAGTATCGGTATAATAAATACTTTTTTGAGAGTGAATGTGTTCGATAAATTTTGCTCGTCCTAAATCGTTAAGCAACGTTTTTGTTCCTGCCGGATACTCAGCATATTTATCAAAATGAGGAATGGTTGGGAGACGAAATTTTACAGTTGGGTTAATGGCCTTTACATCATCATTTCCATTTACCACAATATTTGCCAGATACTTTAAAGTCTTGGTACCAGTGT
>CANKGI010000187.1 GCA_947481365.1 Bacteroidota bacterium
ATTATTACGATGCCCAATGCTGATACAATGGGAAATATGATTAGAAATAAACTTAATGATTTTATTGAATCAAATGCTAATGCACTCGGTGTTGAATCATTTGGTACTCTGGGGTATTTAAGTTGTATGAAACATTGTTCATTTATGCTGGGAAATACATCAAGCGGTTTTGTTGAAGCTGCTTATTTTCCAAAGTATGTGATCAATTTAGGGGAACGTCAAACAGGAAGAATTGTAACAGAAAATATTTTTAATTGCACAATAGATCAACATGAAATACTAAAAGCAGTTGATTGTTTTTCTGCTTTTAAACTACCTTCATCAATTCATGCTTATGGTGACGGAAATACAAGTGTTAAAATCATTCAAATATTAAAAACAGAAAATGAATAATTTCGAAAAACATATTGTACTGGAACATCAAAAAATAACTGATGCATTAGAAATGTTAAATGCGTTAAGTGGTGAAGGTGCAATTATGTTGTTTGTATTAAATGAACATCATATTGTAAAAGGAGTACTTACAGATGGTGATGTGAGAAGAGGTTTTTTAAATAGTTTGACTTTATCAGATGATATTTCAAAGTTCATGAAAAAGGATTTCATCTATTTGAAAAGAAACCAATACAGTGTTGCCGACTTAGATGAGTTAAGAAAAAGATCTGTGAAGTTATTGCCTGTTGTTGATGATGATTTTAAATTAATCAGAATTGCTGATTTTGTACAGAAGAGATCTGTTTTACCTATTGATGCAGTGATGATGGCTGGAGGAAAGGGAGAAAGATTAAAACCACTGACTGATAACATTCCAAAACCAATGCTGATGATTGGCAACAAACCAATTATTGAACACAATGTTGATCGGTTTATTGACTATGGAATAGATCATATCCATATTTCAGTAAACTATTTAGCTGAGCATATCAAAAATCATTTGGAGGACGGCAGCAATAAAAATATTCATATCAGTTATGTGCATGAAGACGAACCTCTAGGTACAATTGGCAGTTTGTCATTAATCAAACAATTCCATCATGATACAATTATGATCATGAATTCAGATCTGCTTACTAATATTGATCTTGAGGAATTTTACCGTGAATTTGAAAACAACAATGCAGAAATGTCTGTGGCAACAATACCTTATACTGTTAGCGTTCCATATGCAGTTTTGGAAACAGATCATGAAAAAGTGATTTCTCTTAAAGAAAAACCAAACTATACCTATTATTCAAATGCCGGAATTTATCTTATTAAAAGAGATGTTATCAATTTAATACCTGAAAACAGTTTTTTTAATGCAACAGATTTGATAGAATTGATAATTAAGATGAACAAAAAAGTGAGTTCATTTCCGTTATTAGGGTATTGGTTAGATATAGGAAAACCAGAAGATTTTAAAAAAGCTCAGGAAGATTTTAAACATATTAAATTTTAAAATGATAGACTGTCGACACTTCAAATCGCCCTTCTCAACTTTACACCTCCTCTGTCTCTCCTCCTTGATAGGAGGAGATCTGCGCACAGTCTGTTACGGTAGTTTGAAAGTAATAAAGATTAAATGAACATTCTTATCACTTTATGTGCCCGCGGAGGATCAAAAGGGATACCAGGTAAAAATATCAGACCGATCAATGGTCGTCCGCTTATATCTATTTCCATTGATTTGGCTAAACGATTTGCTGAAAAACACCAAGCTGACATAGCGTTATCAACTGATGATATTGAAATAAAAAATGTAGCGGCACAATTTGGTCTTCAAACAAATTATTCAAGACCTACACATCTTGCAACAGATACAGCCGGAAAAATTGAGACCATAGCCGACCTGCTATACTATGAAGAAAAAAGCAGAAACAAACAATATGATTTTGTGCTGGATTTAGATATCACTTCTCCCCTTCGAACATTTGAAGATCTGGAGGAAGCTTTTAAAATAATCAGGAAAGATGAAAATGCATTGAATTTATTTTCGGTCAATCATGCCGCAAGAAATCCTTATTTTAATATGGTTGAACAACAGCCAAACGGATATTTCGGATTGATAAAAAAAGGAGAGTTTGTAACACGCCAATCAGCACCAAATGTATATGACCTGAATGCCTCTTTTTATTTTTACAGACGCACTTTTTTTGAAAGTGGAAACACAAAAACCATTACCGAAAAATCACTCATTTATGTAATGCCTCATATCTGTTTTGACCTCGACCATCTAATAGATTTTGAATTCATGGAATACTTAATGGCAAACAATAAACTCACTTTTCAACTGTGAACATTTTAATCATAGGTTTAGGTTCCATTGCACAAAAACATATTATCGCCATACGCGAATTATATGCTGATGCTATTATTTATGCATTGCGTTCGTCAAAAAACTCTGAACAATTTGAAAATATTCAGGACAAATTTTCTTTGGAGGAATTAAATGTTAAACCCGATTTTATTATTATTTCAAATCCAACGAATTTGCATGAAGAAGCCATATTGAAATCGATTGAAATTGGTTGTCCTTTATTTATTGAAAAACCTGTTTTAAGCGAATTAAACAGTAGCAGTTCGTTATCAGAAATGATTCACAAAAAGCAAGTACTTACTTATGTAGCATGTAATTTACGATTTCATCCTGTTGTTCAATTTCTGAAAAAATATTTAATTGAAAACAAATCAATCATCAATGAAGTAAATATTTATTGTGGTTCGTTTTTACCCGATTGGAGACCCGGCAAAGAATTCCGAAAAATATATAGTGCAAATGCTGAAATGGGTGGTGGGGTTCATCTTGACCTGATTCATGAACTGGATTATTGTAACTGGTTATTTGGGAATCCTATGGAAACAAAATCAATAAAACGAAATGTTTCTTCTTTAAAAATTAATGCTATTGATTTTGCATCCTATCATTTGTTATACGATACATTTACTGCAAATATCACCTTGAATTATTTTCGCAAAGACCCTAAAAGAGAAATAGAAATTATTACTGAAAAGGAAAGCATCAAAGCAGATTTACTTAAATGTACCATTACACGTTTGGATGATCATAAAATTATTTTTGAGCAACCTTATCAGGTTAAAGATACATACGTTCAGCAAATGAATTATTTTATCAATCATATCAAAAACAATCAGCAGCCAATGAATAGTTTTGACGAAGCTGTTGATGTTTTAAAAATCGCATTAACATGAAAAGATTAGAAAATAAAGTGATCATTGTTACAGGTGGAAGCGGATTGATCGGTCAAAAAATTGTACAACAAATAAAAGCCGATGGGGGTATCTGCATCAATGCAGAAATAAATGTAAATGATGATATAGAAAACGGATTGATTCAATGCGATATTACCAACGAAAATTCTATTACAAACACTATTGAAAAGATCATTTCAAAATATGGAAGAATTGATGGATTGGTAAACAATGCTTATCCACGAACAAAAGATTGGGGCAAAAAATTTGAAGATATTCCAGTTGAGTCGTGGAAACAAAATGTAGATATGCAAATGAATAGCGTTTTTATTTTTTGCCAACAGGTATTAAAAATAATGAAAGAGCAGAAGAGTGGAAGTATTGTTAACATTTCTTCGGTATATGGAACAGTTGGTCCTGACTTTACAGTTTATGACGGAACTGAAATGACCATGCCTGCTGCATATTCAGCCATCAAAGGTGGAGTGGTAAATTTCAGCAGATATTTAGCATCTTATTTCGGACCATTTGGAGTAAGAGTGAATTGCGTTTCACCCGGGGGCATTTTTGATAATCAACCACAAACATTTGTTTCAAAATACGAAAAAAAAGTACCTATGCGAAGAATGGGATTGCCTAATGATATTGCAGCACCTGTCGCTTTTTTATTATCAGATGAAGCAGGTTATATCACAGGACAAAATTTAATGGTTGACGGAGGCTGGACAGCAATTTAAATCCAATAAGAATAAAGCATCAATGCATAATATAAGAATTATACCCCGCCTTGATATTAAGGGACCTAACTTAGTAAAAGGAATACATCTTGAAGGATTAAGGGTTTTAGGAAGACCTGAAGATTTTGCAAAATTCTATTATGAGAACGGAGCTGATGAATTAATTTTCCAGGATGTTGTTGCAAGTTTGTATGAAAGAAATAGTTTGCATGAGATCATTTCACGCACTGCAAAAAATATGTTTATTCCATTAACAGTTGGTGGAGGTTTAAGGAGCATTGATGATATTAAACAAGTGTTGCGAGCAGGTGCTGATAAAGTTTCTTTAAATACGGCAGTTATTCGCAACCCGAACTTTATAAAAGAAGCCTCACTAAAATTTGGTTCATCAACAATAGTTGTGGCAATTGAAGCCATCAAACAACATGACGGAAGATATTTTGCATTTGTTGATAACGGGAGAGAAGAAACAGGAGTTGAGGTAGTGAGTTGGGCACAAAAAGTTGAAGAACTTGGAGCGGGAGAAATTGTTATTACATCAGTTGATAAAGAAGGTACAGGTGAGGGATACGATCTTGAATTAATTAAACTAATTTCTGATGCAGTTGGTATTCCTGTGATAGCACACGGAGGAGCATCAAGCCCTGCCAATATGAAAGATGCTGTAACTATTGGTCATGCTGATGCATTGACGATTGCTTCTGTTTTTCACTATCATATTGCAGAGCAACTGTCGGTTAATAATGATTCAAAAGGCGAAGGAAACACAACTTTTCTCAAAAGCGGAAGAAACTTTGGGATCATCCATACCACGAGCATTGAAGAGGTGAAAGAACACCTCAGGGAAAATGGAATATCGTGCAGACCTATAAAATAAATAGAGATGAAAGTAGCAATTGTAGATTACGGATTAGGAAATTTATTTAGCATCAACCAGGCATGTTTGCATGTTGGTCTTGATACAAAAATTACATCAGACTTAAATGAAATAAAAAATGCAGATGCTATGATCTTGCCTGGCGTTGGAGCATTCGGTGATGCAATGAATTATTTGAAAAAATCAGAATTGATGGAACCGATCAAAGAGTTTGTTAAAGCCGGGAAACCATTTTTGGGAATTTGTTTAGGGATGCAACTTATGTTTACAGAAAGTGAAGAATTTGGATCCAATGAAGGTCTGAATTTAATTGAAGGAAAAATTATAAAATTTCCTTCACACGACTCAGTTAACAATATTGTAAAAGTCCCACAGATACAGTGGAATAAGATCAGTAAAAATACTGATGAACTTTGGCGTAATTCAGCCTTAAAAGGTATCCCCGAAAATAGCTATATGCATTTTGTGCATTCGTTTTATGCAAAGCCTGACAATGAAAATCATATCTTATCTTATACAGAATATGCTGATATTAACTATGCATCGGCAGTGATAAAAGATAATATGACCGGCTTTCAGTTTCACCCTGAAAAAAGTGGGGAGCAGGGATTGAAAATTTACGAAAATTGGG
>CANKGI010000188.1 GCA_947481365.1 Bacteroidota bacterium
CTTTTAAAGATGAATATCTTGAATTACTTAGTGAGCATAAAATTGATTTTGACGAAAAATATATACTATAAAATATATTCAACCATATAGTGGTTGCTTTTTTCTTCATGTATTTTCATTTCATGCAAGGTTACTCAAATTAAATCCCCTTCAGGATTTACATTCAAGTCTGTAGGAATTGAACATAAACAAATTCGAATGAATTCGGGAAACAAATAGATAATTAAAGCAAGTCCGAAGGACTTGAATATGAATAACTCCGAATGCAATTCGGAAAATATCAAAATAAAACAGAACAAGTCCGAAGGACTTGAATAATAATAACCCCGAATGTAATTCGGGGAAAAACACAGATGAAATAAATACAACTCTGAAAGAGTTGAATAAAACTTTTGCTGGGATATAATAATTGGAAATCTTAGCATGAAGAAACAAAAACAGCCCACGATATAAACCGTGGGCTGCAATTAATATTCAATTATTTATAAACTCACATTTTCATATTTAAATTTCCCTAAATCATTCAAGTTTGAATAGCCTATGAAAGTTGAATTAGCAGCATTTTTTGCTCTTGCAAATTTTAAAAATACTTCAAGCGTTTTCCAATATTCATGATTACGTTGAACATCCATTAACAATAAATATCCCATGATGATGTTACCTGCCATTTCAACCAACCTGCGTGCATGAAAATCGATGAACTCCGCATTCTGCACAACTACTCTTGCTTCAGCTTCTTCATACTGCTCTGTCATATGAATTAAAATACGTTGATATGATTCTGTTTCAGGTTTTATTGGCTCCTTTTCGTACTCTTTCATTTGTGCCAGATACGCTCCTGTTGTAACGCCACGAATTGCAGCAACAACTTGCAATTGCGTTGTTCCTTCATAAATAGAAGTGATTCGTGCATCGCGATAAATTCGTTCAATCGGGTAATCTTTCATGAAACCTGAACCACCATGAATTTGCAAAGCATCGTATGCAATTTCATTACAAAATTCGGACGCCAATGATTTTCCGAGTGGTGTATACATATCAGCTAATTTCTGATATTTTTTCATCTCCTCTTTTTCTTCTTTCGTTAAATCTCTTTCATTTGAAATATGTGAAAGTGATTTATACATATCAACGAAACGTGCTGTTTCATAAAGCAACGAACGTGAAGCCGTAACTTTTGCTTTCATTACCGCAAGCATTTCGTAAACTGCCGGAAATTCGATAATTGGTTTTCCGAACTGCATACGTTTTTTTGCGTAACCCAATGCTTCGCGATAAGCCGCTTCACCAATACCAACAGATTGTGCAATGATACCTAAACGTGCACTGTTCATCAATGCCATCACATATTTTATCAAACCAAATTTTCTTTGACCACACAATTCTGCCGGAGCATCTTTAAAAACCAATTCACATGTTGGCGAACCTTTTATTCCTAATTTATTTTCTAATCTACGAACAGTAACACCACCGTTTGCTCTGTCGTAAATAAACATCGACAAACCTCTACCGTCTTGTGTTCTTTCTTCCGAACGAGCAAGCACGAGAGAAATTTCCCCTCCTCCATTTGTGATAAAACGTTTCACTCCGTTTAGCAACCATGTTTTCTTTCCTTCATCATAATGCGCTTTCAACATCACTGCTTGTAAGTCAGATCCTGCATCAGGTTCCGTCAATGTCATTGCCATTGTTTCACCGTTGCAAACACGTTTCAAATATTTTTCTTTTTGAATTTCATCTGCAAAATCATTGATTGTTTCGGCACAATCCTGTAAACCCCATATATTCGCGAAACCTGCATCGGCACGAGAAACGATATCTGCAGCCATTACATATGGAATGATACAAAAATTTAATCCTCCAAATTTTCTTGGCAACGAAATTCCCATCAATCCTGCTTTCACAATCGCATCAATATTTTCTTGGGTACCTTTTGCATAAACAACATTTCCATCTTTTAAAGTCGGTCCATCATGATCAACCGACTCGGCATTTGGGCCAATAATATCACCACAAATTTCGCCAACAATTTCAAGCACTTGATTGTAGCTGTCCATTGCATCTTCAAAATCCTGCGGAGCGTAATCAAATCCGATAGCCATCGGATCATTTTTGTCTTTATATTGATTCTCCTTTAAAGCAACAATTCGTTGCATTAAAGGATGATCAAGATGAAATTTCAAATCGGGATTATCTGTAAAAAAATTTGCCATGATGTTATCTGATTAAATTTTTTATTTAGAATTTTCTTTAAAATATTTTATCATTTTCGGAACTACGTTTTCCACTTTTCCGTTGATTACATAATTCGCAATTTTATTTATCGGTGCATTTGCATCATTATTAATTGAAATGATAATGCTTGACTCTTGCATTCCTGCGAGATGTTGTATTTGCCCTGAAATACCGCACGCAATGTATACTTTAGGACGAACAGTAACACCTGTTTGACCAACTTGTCTTTCGTGTTCAACAAATCCTGCATCAACTGCTGCACGTGTTGCACCAACTTCTCCTCCCAATAAATTTGCCAATCGGTGAAGCAATTGAAAGTTCTCTTTTGACCCTACACCAAATCCACCCGAAACAATTACTGGTGAATTTTTTATATTAATTTTCGACTCTTCGATGTGTCGCTCAATAATTTTTACAGCAAAATCAGTTTCGTCAAAATATTTTTTCGCATCAACATTTACCACTTCACATTTATGCTTCAAATCATAAATAACTTTTTTCATCACTCCTTCTCGAACTGTTGCCATTTGTGGCCTGCAATCGGGATTGATAATTGTTGCTATTATATTTCCACCAAATGCTGGACGAATTTGATACAATAAATTATTGTAGATTTTCTTTTCCTTTTTTTCTTCGTGCTCACCAATTTCTAGCTCAGTGCAATCTGCTGTAAGTCCGCTACCAAGTGCTGATGATACGCGAGGCCCGAGGTCGCGACCAATTGTTGTTGCACCCATCAAAGCTACTTGCGGTTTGTTCTCTTTAAATAACCCAACCATTACTGATGTGTGTGGCAAAGTAGTGTATGGCGAAAGATGAGCATCATCTGCTTTATACAAAATATCTACTCCATAAGGTGCGAGTTCTTTTTCGAAACCATCAAGTTTATGGCCAAACAAATAAGCCTCGAGTTTACAATTAAGTTGATTGGCAAGTGTGCGTCCTTTACTAAGTAATTCAAAACTCACATCAGCAATTTTTCCTTCTTCGAGTTCGCAATAAACAGAAACGTTATTCATACAATTTTTTATTTATTAACCAATAATATGTGAATCGATAAGCTCCTTCATCAACAAACTTATATCTTCATCAAAGTCATCAATTCGCTTTGATTCTTTTGATTGAAAAACAATATTGTCAACTTTTTTTACTTTTGTTGGAGAACCTGCTAAACCTAGCTGTACATGTTCGCAATCAATATTCGAGATTCCCCATTCTTTAATTGATAAATGTGTATTTGCATTTTCTGTTGCCAAATAATCTCCACCTGTTTCTTGATGTTTGCTCATCGTAGTGGCGTGTTTGAATTTCATCAAACGTTTTGCATTTCGAGGGCGACAATGAGGTGCCGAATTATTTACCGTTATTAAAACAGGCAATGCACATTCAACAACTTCAACTCCACGTTCAAGCCTACGTTTTACAGTAATTTTCTTTTTATCGATTGCTTGAATTTCTTCACAATAAGTAATCTGAGGTATATGTAATTTCTCGGCTACTTGCGGACCAACTTGTGCTGTATCGCCATCAATTGCCTGACGACCACAAATAATAATATCAAAATCTTTAATCTTTTTTATTGCACAAGAAAGGGAATACGAAGTTGCCAAAGTATCTGAACCTGCAAATGCTCGGTCGGTCAATAATATTCCATCATCTGCACCTCGATAGAACCCTTCGCGCAAAATTTCGGCAGCACGAACTGGACCCATGGTGAGCAATGTAATTATTGATTCGGGAAATTGATCTTTAATGCGAAGAGCCTGCTCTAGTGCATGTAAATCCTCTGGATTAAAAATGGCGGGCAAAACTGCTCTGTTCACTGTTCCATCTGCTTTCATTGCATCTTTGCCAACATTTCGTGTATCGGGAACTTGCTTTGCCAGAACGATAATTTTGAATGCATTCATATTGATTTGAATTTAGAATGTATTCACAACGATAAATCATAATTCAATTATCAAGTATGACGGCAATCATGGAAAAACCTTAAAAATATCATGGAATTTGAAACCTGATTTTCTGTAAAAATCAAATTTTTTCGATATCAGATTTCTTTACCCACCCAACATTACCATTTGCTATCTTGATTTTTTGCCAGTTCTCAAACTCATCAAGAATGGTTGCTTTTGTTCCTTCGTGAAGCAAAAATAAATCGGTATTGTTTTCGCCAGGAGAGCTTTTAACATAAACGCTTTCAGACATGATGATTGCTGATTTATTTATTTTAGCAGACTCATAATTTTGCTTTGCTAAAAACCAAGCTACTGAAGTAAAAATTAAAAAGGTAAAAGAAAAAAGCAATGATACTTTTTTCAAAATAGAACTTTGTGAAATAGCATAAACAGCAGCAAACAAAAACATGAGCCAAACACAAATGGTGATTACTTTTCCCCAGCCATCATCAGAAAATATGGATGCAATATTCTTTGTCCAACGTACATAAAATATTTCCGGCACAGTTTCAATTTTATCAACCACTTTAAGCTGTGCTACTTTTATATTGAACAAAATATCTTCATCGTTTGTCTTCAATTTTAAAGCACGTTCAAAATTTAAAATAGCCTTTGCTGTTTTGTTTGTCTTGTAATAACAATTGCCAAGATTGTAATAAACTTCAAGAGAATGATATTCTTCAGCAATTAACTTTTCGTAAATTTTTGCAGCTGAATCGAAACTGTTTTTTTGATATAAATTATTTGCTTTCTGATATTCGTCTGATGCCTCAAAAGAAAATCCATTCGTAACAAAAACAATAAACATCAAACTAAAAATCACAAACTTTCTCATGCTATTTCCTCCTCTAATTTACTGATTACATCAATACCCATTTGGTAAATTTTATCATTGGATGCTGCAATGCTTCTTGCAAAACGTGCCATTTCACAGGCATCAAGTGCTTCAATAAAAATTTTGACCGATTCGGGTGAAACATTTTTTGTGGCAAGTATTGTAGTTACATTTTCTTTCGACAATTCCGAAACGGGTATCTGCAATTTATCGCTCACGAATCCCCAAAGTACTTTAAACATTTCATCCAAAAATTCTGTCGAATTGTTTTGCGACAATAATTTTTTTGCAATCTTTAACCGTTTCATAGCAACAGTATTCGCTTTACGACTCTTTAATAAAGTTACATTGCTCTGCAATTCTATATACCGTTTTCTGAAAATAATCAATAACACAAATAAAATTGC
>CANKGI010000189.1 GCA_947481365.1 Bacteroidota bacterium
GCTGCAGATGGAATTACTTCACTTAATCTAACTGGACGTTACCAATGGGTTAATGTAAACGGTGCTCCTAAAACAGGTTCGCTATCGTTTGTAACGATGCCTGTTAATCGTTTAGGTATTGGTGCTTCGTATGTTTATGACGAAATCGGTCCGGTAAAATCGAGCACGGTAAATGCTGATGTTGCTTACCATTTAAATGTTTCGAAAAACTGGATTGTTACACTCGGAACTCGTTTAAGTGTTAACAATACCAACATGAATTTACGAGACCTGAGTACCGATCAGTCAGGCGATCCAATGTTTAGCCAAAACATGAATACAGGAATGAAACCCAATATCGGTTTTGGATTTTTGGTTCATAACGACAGATTTTATTTTGGATTTTCTCAACCACGAAGTATCGAATACGATTTGAGTTCATCAACTTACATGAATTCAAAAATACTCCCTCACCGATTTGCATACATGGGCTATAATATTTCGTTGAACGATGAAATTGATTTACGACCAAGCGTTTTGTGTCGTGAAGTAAATTATGCACCTGTTCAGTTTGATGCAAACCTTGTTGCCGAGTTTAAACAAAAAATAAGTGTTGGAGCAAGTTACCGAACCGGTGACGGAATTGGTGTTTTAGCAGGTATCAGTGCAACAGAGCACTTAAAAATATATTACTGCTACGATTATCCGTTAACTGTCATTTCATTGGTAAGTAAACAAACACATCAAATTTCGCTTACTTATAATTTTAATAAATTACCAAGACGAATTAACTCACCTAGATATTTCGACTAATTATGAAACGTATATTTTGTTTAACACTTATTATCGGATTTTTGGCTTCTATATCATTTGCGCAAAAACCAAATGTATCTGAAAAGAAATTATCGAATGCCGTATTCGAAAAAAACGATATGCAGGCTATTTCTTATTTTCAGAAAAAACTAAATCGTGGCGATAGCTCTTGTCTGATTGACTATGCTTCATCTGATTTCAGGTTACATCATTTCGAGCGTTCGTATCAAACGTATAAAATTGCTCATCGTAAAAACATGATCACCAAACCTGTTCATGCCAATGAATTTATTCAACTGGATAAAATTTATGGTACATCAAAAACAAGTTTGATACAACAGCAATACGAAAAATTATTGAGCAATGCCGGTTACAAAAAAGCAACATTTGCGCGTACAAATTTTAGGTATACCGTTGCCAAAGAAGTTTGCTTTAATTCGGATGCTGACGACTTTGGTATTTTCCCGATTGATAATTTTACGTTGTTTTCGTCAACACGAAACAACATTGATAAGAACATCGAAAACTCGCTGATTAAAACGTATTCAGTTAAAAATGGTTCTTGCGATGCAATAGATGTTTCTGAGCAAAGCGAAAATAATTTGCTTAAGCAATTAGGTAAAATCAATTCGAAATATCACATGGGCCCTATTTGCGTATCGAAAGATAAAAGCAAAATATTTGTTACGGTTAGTCAAAAAAATAAAGACAAAAAAGGAAATTATAATTTAACAATCCTCGAGTCGCATATCGATAAAAATGTATACACCGAATTTGTTGCATTGCCTTTTACAAATATCAGTTATACATTGCAACATCCGTATTACGATGACAAATCAGGCAATTTATTTTTCTCGTCAAACATGCCCGGAAGTGTTGGCGGTTTTGATATTTATAAAACAAAAATGGAAGGCACAAAATGGATTACACCAATAAATATTAAAGAAATAAATACGGCAGCTACCGAAGCATTTCCTTTTGTTGCCGTTAATGGTGATATCTATTACTCTGGAAAAACAACAAACGGTTTTGGAGGTTTTGATATCTTAAAATTAGAAAACGGACATTCAACTCCTGTGTTGCTTGACGAACCTCTGAATTCGGCATATGATGATTTTGGCATTTACATCACCGATGACTTTCATGGCTATTTTTGCTCGAACAGAAAAGCGCAAAAGGGCAACGACAATATTTATTCGTACGAAATAAAAATTCCTCCTTACCTGTTTACATTGAATATTAAAGACGACCAATCAAAAGTAAACTTGAAAGATGTTGCTGCTAAAATTAAATTTAACGACACCATCATCACTGCTAATACTGACGAATCGGGATCTTATTCATTTGCATTACCCGGAACTTTAGAAGGAACAAATTGGAGTGCCGAAATTGGTTTAAACAAAACAGGATTTCTTCCACTCACCACCAATCATTCAACTCAATTAGGCGAAGAAAGAAAAATCAACATCGAAAAAATGTTGACGAAAGAAGTAGAAGTAAAACAAGTTGCCGAGAAAATTAAAGTGGGTGTTGACTTAGGAAAGTTGCTCAACTTGAATCCTATTTATTTCGACTTAAACAAATTTGATATCAGACCGGATGCAGCAATTGAGCTCGATAAAATTGTAAAAGCCATGAACGAAATGCCAAACCTGGTAATTGAATTGGGTTCGCATACAGACTCGCGAGGATCAACAAAATCAAACCAAACACTCTCGCAAAAACGTGCCGAGTCGTCAGGTAAATATATTTTATCAAAAGGAATCGATTCAAAACGTTTATCATGGAAAGGATATGGCGAATCAAAACCACTAAACAGATGTGTTGATGGTGTTAAATGTACCGAACCCGAATATTCGCTTAACCGTAGAACAGAATTTAAAATCGTGAAAATGTAATTGATAAATTCCCCATAAACCTATTAAAAAAAATCCTGCAATGCAGGATTTTTTTTTGTGCAATGTATAACATCATTTACATCTCATTGATGCTATTTTTAAAATAGCTGAACACAATTTCAGGATAAACCAACGAATTTTTCATTCGCAAAATCAGCCACTTATACTTTTTAATGTTAGCTTGTATTGTTTTAGTTGCATTTTATATTATGTTGCAGATGCATTTAAATCTTAATCTATACCAAATGAAAAACTTAAATCCTATTCTCTTATCACTATCTATTATTGCGATAATGAGCAGTTGCAGCCACGAACCCAAAGCATGTTTTACGGTTGATTTACTTAAACCTGATGGAACTTACATCACAACCAACAAAGGCAAGGTAGGCGAACGTTTCTATTTCAGTCCGATGTGCAGCGAGCACAATTTTAGTAGCGCCACCATATTTGAATATGGCGATGGTACTAAAGGTTCGGAAGAAGGACACGAATACAACAAACCCGGAAACTACACCGTAAAGTGTAAAGTTTTTGCAGCCGAACATGGTGCAAAAGGTGAAAAATCAGCTGAGTTTACACAAGCTGTAACAGTTTTACCTTCTGAGAAAACAGCCAGTTTAAAATAACCCAAATCATATTATTTTACTTTTCTAAATAAAGCAGGAACTGAAAAGTATCCTGCTTTTTTATTGCCACATTATTAAGAATACTTTAAGTGTTAGTAATAGTTTTACAAATTACTTTTGAATAAGAATTTATGCTGTTATGAAAAAACGATACTTCTTATTGCTATTCATTTTTGCTTCTTCATTTTTAAAAGCACAACCTACAATTTACATTAACCTATTCGGTGGTTCTGAAATTACAAGAGATGTAAAAACTGTATTTGTTGACCCAGGTTATGAAGCGAAAGATTCGGCAGGTAATATTTACACAACATCGGTTGTTGTAACGGGAACTTTGAATATGAATATCATTGGAACCTATAACCTGAAGTATTCTATTCCGTTAAATATTGGTAATGCAACATCTGTATTTCGAATTGTGCATGTTGTTGATAGAATTAAACCTGTGATAAATTTAGTTGGACCAAATCCTTATTATCATCCACAACATCAACAGTATGTTGATCCTGGAGTTATGCTAAATGATAATTATTATACCGATGCACAAATGCGCTTACCTCAATATTTTCAACCTGATTATAGTAAAGTAAGTAATGATACTCCAGGATATTATTTTGTTATTTATAAATTAACCGACCCATCAGGAAATGTTGCAGATAGTGTAACGAGGATGATTATTGTTAATGAACGAGCACCTGGTATCAACGAAGTAAATAATTCTCTCAATTTTGACGTGTACCCAAATCCAGTTTCCGATTTCATTTACATTGAAAACAAAGAACCGAATTGCGAAATGCAATCGCTCAATATACTTGATATTACTGGCAAGCAAGTGCTCTCACAAAATGTAACAAAAGAAAAAATAACAGATTATAAATTGGATATTGGCAAATTAGAAAACGGAATTTATCTGTTACAAATTGAAACCAATCAGGGAATTTATTTGAAGAAAATATTAGTTAGCAGATAGCTGCTTGCCAGTCGAAACATCGTGAAGACTTGTTAGCCTCTAACCATAAGCAAATATTAGTGTAATGAAGAAACAAATACTTTTAGTTTTAATAAGCGTTGTGTTTTTAAATTACTTAAAAGCGCAAAACGATTCGGCAAAAACAACTCCACGATTTCAATTTGCAGTTGGCGGTTATTTTGGTGAACATGATTTTGTTCCGTATACCAATTACCATTTTGATAATTTGTCTGGCATCGATAGAGGTTTATTGGTGAGAACTATTTTTAATATCACAAAAAAATTCAGTTCATCAATAGATTTTAGGTCTATTTACTACGATGGTGAAATTAATTTTAATGATGGAGTTTCACCAGAGATATTTAACATCAGAGGAAGTGGATTTGAAATTCCTGTTCTTGTCACATATAAAATTTGCAACTCAATGCAAAAAGAAATACTAAGCATTTCTGCTGGAGCTGGTTATCAACGTACTAACTATCAAACAAATTATTCTACACCACTTGACCCGAGAACATTGGTAAGTACAGTGGGGTTTAAACGTTATAAGGATTTATCGACAATAGAAAATTATACAGCATTGTTTGCAATCAGTAAAAAATTTCAATTAACACGCAGAAATTATCTTGGCGTGTTTTACGAATTTGAAATTGAATTGAACAGTTTCCATATTGAGGATTTGATAAATATTAATTATGTTTCACGTTCAAATAGTGGTTCTAATTTATACTTCAATTCACAGTTTAACAGATTGGGTTTATTTATAACGATTTGAGAGATCGGTTTGCATGAAGCAAAATATCATTTTCAACTTTCAATTCTCAATTTTCACTTTACTACATAATGAGCAATCTCCTTCACAAATTCGTAACTGCTAAAATCATCAGTGTAAACGCACATCAAATGCTGCAAACCGTTTGTTACAATTAATTTTTTAACCTTGAACTTGCGGTTATAATTGGCAATTTGCTCAAACACCTTTTGTGTTAATTTTATTTCGGGTGCTTTACACTCGGCAAGTAGTGTTGGTGAGCCGGTATTATCAAAAACAAGTAAGTCGAATCGCTTTTTTAAACCATTGATTTCCATACCTTTTTCGATGGCAACCAACGAAGCCGGATA
>CANKGI010000190.1 GCA_947481365.1 Bacteroidota bacterium
GTGACGTGAAAGAGACTCGAACTCTTACACCCGTAAAGGCACCACCCCCTCAAAGTGGCGTGTCTACCAATTCCACCACCACGCCAATATTACTTTTTCTTTTTGTTGGCTTTTTTGCTACGGGTTTTTCCGTATGAACCATTCTTCATTTTGCCAAGTTTTGTTTTTTTATCGCCTTTTCCCATTATTTTAAAATTAGGCTTCAAATATAAGTGATTTATTAATCATCAAAAAATGGTTGAATGGTTAATTCAGAAAGAATTATTTGCTGTGATAAAAATCCCAAATAAGTTTTGCTTTTGCCTTACCTACAATCTCTTGCAGCAAATTTTGCTCGGCTTCTTTTACTTTCTTTACCGACTTTAACTCGGCTAACAACATTTTTTTCGTTTCCTCTCCTATTCCTTTTATCTCATCCAATTCACTTTTAAGTGCGCCTTTGCTTCTTCTGCTTCGGTGATGTGTGATTCCAAAACGATGAGCTTCATCGCGTATTTGTTGAATGATTTTTAATGTCTCTGATTTCTTATCGATATACAATGGAAATTCATCTTCGGGGTAATACAACTCTTCCAGTCGTTTTGCAATTCCCAATACCGGAATTTTACCATAAATACCAAGCTCTTTCATGCTCTCCACTGCCGAACTCAATTGTCCTTTTCCTCCATCAATTACAATCAAATCAGGCAATGGTTCTTTTTCTTCCAACATCCTTTTATACCTGCGATGAACTACTTCGCGCATGGTTGCAAAATCATCGGGACCAACAACTGTTTGTACATTAAAATGGCGATAATCTTTTTTGCTTGGCTTTGCATCTTTAAACACTACACATGCCGAAACGGGATATGTACCCATGATATTTGAGTTATCAAAACACTCAATATGTTTTGGCAAAGTGGTGAGTCGTAAATCGTTCATCATCGTTGTTAAAATGCGATCTGTTTTTAACTCGGGATTAACTTTTTCGTATTGATTCAGTTTATCCTTTTTGTAATACATGGCATTTTTAAGCGACAGTTCGAGCAGATTTTTTTTATCACCAGCTTTCGGAACAGTAAATATTAAATTTTCATCTTTCAATTCAATTTCAAAAGGCACCACTATTTCTTTTGAGGTGCTGTTAAATTGATCGCGAACCTCTGCAATTGCATACTCAAGAAGCATTTCTTCGGTTTCATCCAACTTCTTTTTCATTTCAAAAGTTTGCGTTTGAATAATGATTCCGTTTACAACTTTCAGGTAATTTACAAATGCATATTTATCATCACTCACGATACCAAAAACATCAACATCATGAATACTGCTGCTCACAATTGTTGATTTGCTTTGATAATTTTCGAGTACATCAATCTTGCGTTTATACTCTGCCGCTTTCTCAAAATGCATTTCTGTGGCAGCATCTTGCATTTGCTTTTTTAAATATTGATTAACAACTCCGATGTTTCCTTTTAAAATATTTTTTATTTGCTTGATGGTATAATTGTAATCGTCTTCATTTTGCATAGCCACACATGGTGCTTTGCAATTGCCAATATGATATTCTAAACACACCCTGAATTTATTGGCTTTGATGTTTTGCTCTGATAAAACAAAATTGCAATTACGAATTGGAAACAATGTGCGAACCATTTCCAAAACAGTTAATCGTATCAATCCATTTGAGTAAGGACCAAAATATTCTGATCCATCTTTGATGTGTTTCCGTGTTGAAAATATTCTCGGAAAGCGCTCATTTTTAATACAGATAAAAGGATATGTTCTGTCGTCTTTTAAACTGATATTAAACTTAGGTTGAAATTGTTTGATGAGTGAATTTTCGAGCAACAATGCATCCATCTCGGTATCGACAAGCGTAAATTTTATGTTGCGAATTTTACTTACCAGCACAGCGGTTTTACGGTTGTCGTGTGTTTTTGAAAAGTAAGATGAAACACGTTTTTTTAAATTTTTTGCTTTGCCGATGTAAATGAGTTTTTCATCTTCATCATAATATTTATACACTCCCGGAGTTTCGGGAAGATTAGAAATAATATGTTTGAGATTTACAGTTTGCACGAGCGCGAAAATAGAAAATTACTTTGTGTAAACTTTAATCTTATTTGAGTTTGGTAAATCGCAAACGGATTGAATTACCAATTACCACCACATCGCTAAATGCCATTGATAATGCTCCCAGCATCGGACTTAAAAAACCCATTGCTGCAAGTGGAATGGCTACCACATTATAAAAAAATGCCCAAAATAAATTTTGCTTAATGGTTGTATATGTTTGACGAGAAATGATGTGCGCATATTTCAATGCAAGGAAATCGTTTTTGATAATGATGAATTGTGCTGATTGTCGTGCAATTTCTGATGCATTGCTAAATGATACTGCTACATTGGCTTTGCTCAATGCCGGAGCATCATTAATGCCATCGCCAACCATCGCCAGTTTATTGGATGCCGAGAGCACATCTATCATTTGTAATTTTTGCTGAGGCAATTGTGCAGCATAATATTTCCCAATACCTGTTTCGTCACTCACCACTTTGCATTTCGATTCTTTATCGCCACTCAATAAAACGGTTTCAATATTTCTCGATTTAAAATAATTGATGGTTTCTTTAGTTCCTGATTTTATTTCATCCGTTAATTTAAAAGTGGCAATTAGTTTTTCGTTCATCATTAAAAAAATATCGCCTGACAGCAATTGTATATTTCCTTGAATGGTTGTCGAGCCTAGCTCGTATGTGTTTCCGTCAATATCTTTTGCCAACAATCCTTTTCCTTTTTGCTCATTTACTTCCAAAAACTGTATGGTTGATTTATTCCAATCGGTATTTTTAACTACTGATTTGGCAATGGGATGCGATGAATTTAGTTCAAGATTGAACAACATATTTTTCACATCTATTTCGGTAAAATGAAGTTCTTTAAAAACAATTTCGAGAGTAAAATTTCCAGAAGTGAGTGTCCCTGTTTTATCAAAAGCGATGGTGTTAATTTTAGAAAAACTTTCGAGTGCCGAAGCTTTTTTTACCATGATACCGTTTCGTGCTGCTTTGCCAATACCAACCATTACTGCTGTTGGTGTGGCCAGTCCCATGGCACACGGACAAGAAATAACAAGCACAGCAACAGCACGCATAACCGATTCGGAAATGGAAATATCGAAAGTAAAATGATTGATAAAAAATGCTGCTAATGAAATAATCAAAACCGCAGGAACAAAAATAGTTGAAACTTGATCGGCCAGTTTTTGAACAGGAGGTTTATCAGCTTGTGCTGTTTTAACCAAATCGATGATTCCTGCAAGAACAGAAGTTTTGCTTGTTGATGTTGCTTTGATGCGAATATTTCGGTCAACTAAAATAGTTCCTCCAATAACATTTTCATTCAACAATTTAAAAACCGGAATACTTTCACCTGTTATCATGGCTTCATCAACCGAACCTTCACCTTTAATCACTATTCCATCAATCGGGATCTGATCACCCGAATTTATTCGAATCACATCACCCACTTTTATTTCATCATAATTTTTTTCGCTAATATGTTCCATACCGTTAGCATCGGTTGTAATAATTGCAGCTTTAATTTGTCTGAGTTTATTCAACTCATTCATTTCTTTGGTTGTGGTTTTTATCGAATTTTTTTCGAGCAAATTTCCAAAAAGAACTAGCGTGATAATTGTTGTTCCGGTTTCAAAAAATAAATATTGATGAATTTCGTGAGTGCCATAATACATGATCATTCCGGCAACACTATATGCAAATGCCGAAAGCGAACCGATAAAAATTAACACATCCATATTGGGCACACCATTTTTTACCGAATGAAATGCGCTTCTTCCAAAAAACAGAAAACCTATAATGTAAACTGGCAACGATGCTATAAGTTGAAACCAAGGATTGTGCAACACATTCCATGGAATAAACATGTGAAGAAATAATGGTATTGAAAAAATAAGGCAGAAATAAAATTTCTGCTCAAGTGTTTCTAAGAATTTTTTTTTTCGTTGGTGTTGTTCGAAACAACTTTATAACCTAGGTCGTCAATTCGTTCAGTAATTTGTTCAACAGTAAGTTCGGTAGGATTTTTAAAAGTAACTTCCCCACTTGCGAAATCAACATGAATATCGGCCATGCCGTCTTTTTCGAGTTTACGTCTAACAGTTGCTGCACAATTGGTGCAGGTCATTCCCTCAACGTTTAACTCAACTAATTCTTGTGAACTCATAAAACAAAATTATATAAAATATCTTCAATTAAAATCTAAAATTAATCATACCTTCCAAACAAATATTTCAATCATATTGTTTCAATAATTATATATAATAGATTATGAATACCGACAGAAGAGATTTTATCAAAGCATCAGCAATCATTACATTGGGTGCTGCAACAAATGCATCGAAGGCCGAATCGTTATTTGGCATACAAGGAATAACAGGCGCTTTTGAGTTGCCTCCATTGGGTTATGCATACGATTCACTCGAGCCTTTTATTGATGCTCAAACCATGCAAATTCATCACGATAAACACCATTTAGTATATGTAACCAAATTGAATGAAGCTATTGAAAAAGAAATTTCATTGAAAGGAAAAACACTGGAAGAACTCATCAAAAATATTAATGGAACTCCTGAAAGTGTAAGAGGTGCTATTCGTAATCATGGTGGCGGACATTGGAACCATAGTTTCTTTTGGCAAATATTAAAGAAAGATACTAAACCAGGAGAAGCTTCAACAGCAGCCATTAACAACAGTTTTGGCTCGATGGAAAATTTGAAAAAGGAATTTGAAAAAACTGCATTGGGTGTATTTGGTTCGGGATGGGCATGGGTAATTTTAAAAGACGGAAAATTATTAATTACATCTACACCAAATCAAGATAATCCTTTGATGGACCTGCCTACCGGACAGGCAGGCATTGCTACTAAACAAGGTAAACCAATAATGGCTATTGATGTTTGGGAACACGCTTATTATTTAAAATATCAAAATAAACGTGCCGATTATGTGAATGCATTTTGGAATGTTTTGAATTGGGATAAGGTGGAAGCGTTGGTAAAAGGATAATATTTTGTGCAAATAAAAAGCCGAAGCAAATGCTTCGGCTTTTGGGTGGAATATGGGGCTCGAACCCACGACCTCCTGAACCACAATCAGGCGCTCTAACCAACTGAGCTAAAACCACCGTTTTATTTTCTAGCTGTTCTAACCTCCCGATAACTATCGGGATGAGCTAAAACCACCGTTTTATTTTCTTGCTGTTCTAACCTCCCGATAACTATCGGGATGAGCTAAAACCACCGTTTTATTTTCTAGCTGTTCTAACCTCCCGATAACTATCGGGATGA
>CANKGI010000191.1 GCA_947481365.1 Bacteroidota bacterium
AATGGTTTACTCGGTCAGAAATTGACTGATGCTTGTCGTGAGCGAAATGATATTCAACTCATCGCAACGGCTCGTGGTATTGATAGATACAATAACCAATCAGGTTATATTTTTGAATCGCTTGATATTACTAACCCTGATGAAGTGAAGCTTGTGATGCAAAAGCACAAACCTGATGTGGTGATTAATACAGCAGCTATGACAAACGTAGATGCTTGCGAAACCGAACATGAAGCTTGTGATGCATTAAATATTCAAGCTGTACAATATTTGGCTGATGCTTGTAATGAACATGGGACACATTTTGTTCATGTTTCAACTGATTTTATTTTTGACGGAACACATGGTCCGATAAGCGAAGGAGAGGTAGCAAAACCTTTGAGTTATTACGGAAATTCAAAACTACAGGGAGAAATTGTTTTACAGAATACAGCTAAAAGTTGGGCAATTTTAAGAACAGTTTTGGTGTATGGTGTGGTAAAAGATATGAGCCGAAGCAATATCGTTTTGTGGGCAAAAAGTAATTTAGAAAGCGGTAAGAAAATAAATGTTGTGGATGATCAGTTTAGAACGCCAACTTTAGCTGAAGATTTAGCAAATGGATGTTTATTGGCTGCTCAAAAAAGAGCAACAGGAATTTATCATATTTCGGGTAAAAATTTTATGAGTGTTTTTGATTTGGTTTATCGTGTTGCCGATTTTTGGAAATTGGATAAATCACTCATCAATATTGCAAGCAGTGAAGGAATTAAACAACCAGCAAAACGACCACCAATAACAGGTTTTATTATTAATAAAGCTGTTAAAAATTTAGGTTACTCGCCTAGAAGTTTTGAAGAAGGACTTTCAATTATTAATCATCAACTCACTAATTCTCCAACACAATAATTCGCTAACTCAACATGGATGTAACTAATTTCTGGACATGGTTTTTTTTCGAAACACTTGGAGCAATTTATGTTGTTGGTGTACTTTATTATTTTTTCATTCGTAAATATCAAAAACAAAAGAAACAAAATGCCGAACAAAACAAAAAAGATCAAACAATTCCTTAAAGAGTATTTTATCTTTTCTACAATTGAACGTAGAGGAATTACATGGTTACTCACACTTCTTATCTTACTCATTTCATTTCCTTATTTGTATGGAATTTTTGCAACTCAAAAGAGAGTTGAGTTATCTATTACAGACCTGAAAGCTTTTGATTCAATTGATCATGATTCGAATCAATCATTTTCCAAAAATGAAATTAGAAAATCTTTTTTGTTTAATCCTAATACAGCAAGTGATGAGGAATTTGGAGAACTTGGTTTTACCGAAAAAAATATTCTAACGATTCGTCATTATTTATCAAAAGGAGGAGTTTTCAGAAAACCTGATGACATAAAAAAAATTCCCGGAACAGATTCTGAATTGATGAATAGCTTGATTCCATTTGTTCAACTCAATTCAACAAAATCGTTTGCCGATTCATCAAAATACAACAAGAAAAAAATAACAAATAAAATTGTGGAAATGAATACGGCTGATTCATCCGAACTTGTTTCACTTTATCGTATTGGACCTAAAACTGCAGCAAGAATTATTGAATATCGAAATCAACTAGGCGGTTTTTTAACGCTCGAACAACTAACTGAAATTTGGGGTTTTGATGAAGATGTGCTGTTTGATTTGAAAGGGAAAATTACAGTCGATCCAACAAAAGCAACTATTTTCGATTTAAATAAGGTTGAAGCCGAAGAACTCAAAACGCATCCTTATTTTAAATATAAGATGACGAATGCAATTGTCAATTATCGTATTCAACATGGGCGTTACAATAAAATGGATGACTTGAAAAAAATCATCATCATGAATGATTCTATTTATAAAAGGATAACCATGTATTTAAAAATAAATTGATTAACATGATTTAAATTATGTGAAAAATAGTATCCAACAACTTATAATTGCGCAACAAATACTCAAATTTTTATGGAATTAAACGGACTAGATTTTGAACCAACCGAAAATCAAATAATGATTGCACAAATGGTGCGTGATTTTGCTGACAAAAATATACGACCAAAATTGATGGAGTGGGATGAAGCGCAAATATTTCCAATTGAAGTTTTTAAAAAGCTTGGCGATTTAGGTTTGATGGGTGTCTTGGTTCCTCAAGAATATGGTGGTTCAGGATTTGGATATTTTGAATATGTTACAGCGATTGTTGAATTAGCAAAAGTTTGTGGGTCTATTGGATTATCGATGGCTGCTCATAATTCACTTTGTACCGGACATATATTATACTTCGCAAACGAAGAACAAAAGAAAAGATGGTTGCCAAAACTTGCAACCGGAGAATGGATTGGAGCTTGGGGATTAACAGAAGCCAACACAGGCAGTGATGCAATGAGAATGCAATGTGTTGCAAAACAAGATGGTGATTATTGGGTATTGAATGGATCTAAAAATTGGATTACTCATGGAATTACAGGAAACGTTGCAGTTGTATTAGCTCGTACTGGTGAATTACTTGATTCGAGAGGCATTACAGCCTTTGTTGTTGAGCGAGGCACTCCAGGTTTTAAAGGAGGAAAGAAAGAAAATAAATTAGGAATGCGTGCTTCAGAAACATCAGAAATGATTTTTGAAGATTGCAGAGTTCATAAAGATAATATTCTTGGAGAAATTGGAGATGGATTTATTCAGGCAATGAAAGTTCTTGATGGTGGACGAATTTCAATTGCAGCACTTTCATTGGGCATTGCAAAAGGAGCATTCGAAGCAGCTAAAAAATATTCGAAAGAACGTCATCAGTTTGGTCAGCCAATTTCAAATTTTCAAGGTATAGCATTTAAGCTGGCAGATATGGCTACAAAAATTGAAGCAGCAGAGTTGGTTATTTTTGAAGCATGCGATTTGAAAAATAAAGGTAAAAACGTGAATAAAGTTTCAGCCATTGCAAAATATTATGCATCTGAGGTTGCTGTTTATGCTTCTACTGAAGCCGTTCAAATTTTTGGCGGATATGGTTATACAAAAGATTTTCCAGTTGAAAAATTTTATCGCGATTCAAAGCTGTGCACTATTGGAGAAGGTACTAGCGAGATTCAGAAGCTTGTAATTTCGAGAGCAATATTGAAAGACTAAAAATATTTTTTGCTTTTTGGTATTTTGGACTATTTTTGCCGTCCCCTAAGTACCAAAGAGGGGAGGTGAAAATATGATATTTATAAACGTAAAAGAGAACGAATCATTAGACAGAGCTTTAAAAAAGTTCAAAAAGAAGTTTGAAAAAACAGGTGTTGTGAAAGAACTTCGCGAAAGACAATCATTCACAAAACCATGTATCAAAAAACGTCAGCAATTGATTCATGCTACTTACAAGCAATTCTTGCAACAAGAAGCAAACGGATAATTATATAAGAAATACTTATAATATAATAGCCTGCGAATGCAGGCTATTTTTTTTGTCAAAATTATTACCGAATTTCGAGTGCGCATTTAAGCGAATGAAATGATTGGTGACCGTGTTCAAGATTTTGTAAATTATCTCCAGTTCGAAAAGCATTTTTCTGTTAACACAATCACCGCATACCAAAACGATCTTCACCAATTTCAGCAATTTTTAACAACAAATTTTGAAGTTCAGCATGTAAAAGCAATCAATCATCAAATGATTAGAAGCTGGCTGGTTCATTTGATGGAAAATAAAATTGTTGCCAGAAGTGTAGCCAGAAAATTAACAACGCTTAAGAGTTTTTATAAATACCTCTTAAAAGAAAATATCGTTGAAAATAATCCGATGGCTAAGGTTCAATCTCCCAAAATTCAAAAACGATTACCCGTATTTGTTGAAGAAAAGCCAATGCAACAACTATTGGATCAGACAGCATTTTTAGAAGGATTTGAAGGGAATAGAGATAAGTTGATTATTAATTTATTATATTCAACTGGTATCCGATTGTCAGAATTGATAGGTCTTAAAACACTTGATACAGATCTGTTTCAGAATCAGATTAAAGTACTTGGTAAGCGAAATAAAGAGCGTATTATTCCTATTACAAATGAGCTTTCCGAGCAAATCAAAGCTTATATAAAGGAAAGAGATAGGGAGAACTTATCGCATGATAATTTGTTGGTAACTGTTAAAGGCGAAAAAATGTACGCTAAATTAGTATACAATATTGTTAAGCGAAATTTAGGTTACGTTACGAGCATTGAAAAAAAGAGTCCACATGTTTTACGACATACTTTTGCTACACATCTATTAAATAAAGGAGCCGATTTAAATGCAATAAAGGAATTACTAGGCCATGCAAATTTATCAGCAACACAAGTTTATACCCACAACAGTATAGGTAGGTTAAAAAATATTTATAAGAACAAGCACCCGAGAGCCTAATTTGTATTTAAACACTAATTATTAATAAAAATGAAAGTCGAGATTCAGTCAATCCATTTTGATGCAGACAAAAAATTATTGGAATTTATCACTAAGAAAGTAGAAAAGGTAAATACATTTTTCGAGGGAATCAGTTCGGTTGATGTTTATTTACGTTTGGAAAAAGACGTAGAAAAGAACAATAAATCAGTTGAAATAAAGCTGAATGTACCTGGTAATCAAATATTCGTAAAAGAAAATGCATCCACATTTGAAACAGCAACTGATTTTGCTATTGACAAAGTAAAAGCACAGGTTAAAAAGCATAAAGAAAGGATTCAGGAAAAGAATTTAAAAAAAAAATCATCAGATAGTTGAAATAATACAAAAAACTATACATTTGCAGTCCTTTTTAAATAGTGGTTTAACTATTTCGAAAGGACTGTAGTTCTTTTAAACCCGCCACTTTAGCTCAGCTGGTAGAGCAACTGATTTGTAATCAGTAGGTCGCTGGTTCGATTCCGGCAAGTGGCTCATTGAATTTTGTAATGAATTTAGAGTCTTTGTAAATTCTATTTCAAAAGTGTCGGGGAGATTCCAGAGTGGCCAAATGGGACGGACTGTAAATCCGTTGCGAGAGCTTCGAAGGTTCGAATCCTTCTCTCCCCACAAAATGTTTGAGAAAAAGATATTGGTTACAAATATTGAATGTCTCGGGTCGAAAAAATGCGGGAGTAGCTCAGTTGGTAGAGCGACAGCCTTCCAAGCTGTAGGTCGCGGGTTCGAGCCTCGTCTCCCGCTCAAAAAGTTGAGCAAAAAGTCATTGGAATGTGGGGTAGAAAATTGGTTGCAATGGCTACAGATGGAAGTAGAAAGCTGTTGTAGCTCAGTGGTAGAGCACTTCCTTGGTAAGGAAGAGGTCGGCAGTTCAATCCTGCTCAACAGCTCT
>CANKGI010000192.1 GCA_947481365.1 Bacteroidota bacterium
AAATGCAATTGATGTTGCTGACGCTTTAGATATTCAAATTATCGAAAATGATAATGGAGAATTAAAGGGATATAATATTTTACTTGCATCAAATAAAGACCTATCACAATCAAACATTCCAAAGGTTCTTTCTATTGATACCATTGGCAGTTCTTCTACTTATTTTATCTATGATAAAAATAATGTAATTGTTGGAGTTGTAAAGGGAGATATATCAGGCAATGCAACAGTAAATTCACTACCTAGTGGTAATTACAACCTCATCAATCAGCAAACAGGTAAAACCATACAAATAAGTGTTAGCGATAAAGGTGTGATTGAACCGACTAACTATGGTGATGGTAAAACAACACTTGATGAAAAGATTACATTGATACCCAATCCAGCATCGAACAACTTTAAGTTTGATGTAAACTCACAGCATGATGCGATTACCGAAATTACAATTATAAACACAAATGGAGCAACTGTTTTTCATGGTTTCAGATTGTGTTCAACAGGTGAAAACTCTTTAGATGTAGATATTTCGAATTTACCTCCAGGCGTGTATTATGTAATTGCAACTGTTGGTGGTAAACAAAGCATGCATGCGCAATTGATAAAAAGTGTCGATAACAGCAAATAGTAAAATGTCTATTTTGTATTGTGTGCCTCTAGTCCATCTTTAGTAATCAGATAATGGTAGGCATGCATATTGTCAGAATCGTAAAAAACACTTCTTACGAAATCGTTTTGCGGTTCGTCCCATTTCATGGGCACAATCAGTTTCTTATGTATTAATTGTTTGATTACATCGGCAACTATAGGCGGCTTTGCATTACACTCATCAACTATATGTTCAAATGACTCAACAAAATAAACCGTATTTAAAATGTCGTATTCAATATCTGTTAACTCAATATCCATAATCTAATTTTTACTTTACGTCTCTCCCCTTCCAACTATATGTGCCATAGTTTGCCCAAATGCCTATAATTAATACATACATGATATGAAATATTTCGGCAAAAGGTAAAAAAAGCAAATACTTTTTTCGATCAAAAAAATGTAACACGCTAAAAAGGAAAATTGTTTCGATACTAATTTTAGCGTACAGCATATTTAATCCAAAATGAAAATCGGTAAAGAGATTAACAATAATTGCCAAATTAAATAAATATGCTCCAACAAGTATTGCTGTTATGTATCTGTTTTCATACTTCGTACTTTTTGACACCCACCTTCTGCGTTGGTCGGCCAGCTGCTTAATGCTAGTGTTGGCTGAAGTATAGACTATGGCTTTTTTATTTTTTAAAAAACGTACGCTATTCGGATATCTTTTAAAAACTTTATGCATCAAAAACTCATCGTCACCTGAAGCAATTCCATCATAACCTTTATATCCTTCAACTTCGTAAAAAACATTTTTCTCAAAAATTAAATTGGCTGCACTGCACATGTTCGGGTTTTTAATATTGATAGCTGCTGCACCAATTCCAACCAATCCTGCAAACTCCATCGATTGTATTTTCTCGAAAACATTAGTTGCCGAAAATGCCACAGGGGCATAACACATCTTAATACCCGTTTCAATTAGGAAATGATTGATTGTAGTAAGCCATTCAACACCTCTTTCACAATCTGCATCAGTTAAAATAATAAAATCATTTTGTGCATGTGATACACCATAAGTAATCGCTGCTTTTTTTAGCTTGCGTTGCTCGGCATCATCAATCATACTAAGCAATTTTATATTAATTTTAGTGTTAGCTGATATAAACTGATTGATTACTTTTATGGTTTCGTCTGTTGAATGATCATCAATAATAATGACTTCAAAATGTTGAGAGGGAAAATGTTGTTTGCAAATATCTTCCAAACATTTTTCGATAACTGTGGCCTCATTTCTAACAGGAATAAGAATTGAAAAAGACCTAAACGCTACAGTATTATTAGGCACATATTTTTTTATGGTTATCCATCCGCACCAATAAATAAAGATGAGTAGCACATAAAATATAGTTAATACGATTGATATGTATTGCAGATAAATCATTTTTTAATACGCAATAAAATGATGGAGTATAAACCGTAAAATGATGGAATCATTAAATTGATAATCCAAAGTGTGTATGCAGAAAGTAAAATATTGGGTGCTTGATGTGTAAAAATTGTAAAGAAAAACAATGCACTTGCTCCTCTCATTCCTAACTCAATTAAAAGAAATGAAGGAACAAATGATTGAGCACAAAGCGTTGCAATAATGCAGCAAAATGCTTCAACAGGCTGAAGATTTACATTATAAAACTCTAACAATAAATAATACTGAAGCACAAATATTAGGTATCTAAAAAATGAAAATCCGAGTACTTTAAACAATTCATTTTTAGTGTAATTTTCGAACACCTGAAGGTACGAATGAATTTTAACTGAAGCTGGAATCTTCCCAATGAGTTGAATATTCATGAATAAAAAAACACTAATAACAATCAGAATTACTGAAACAGTATAAAGAATAACCGACAATTGATTATCTATTTTTCCAAGAAAATTAAATAGCCAAATAAAGGCAAACAACCCAAAAGCAATCGTCATAATAACCTGAGCTGTGTGCCCGATAACAGTAACGAGCGTTCCTTTTATTTTATTAAATGTTTTGAGATGAACAATCCTGCCAACAAAATCACCAATTTGATTTGGTGTTATAATACTTAATGCAATTCCTGTTACAACAGCTTTTAATGAATTGACAAAAGAAATATGTTCATATTTATTAATAAGCAGTTTCCATTTTGAAGCTTCGATAGTCCAGTTTAAAAACATTAACAGGATTACAAAAAAAAGCAAGAGGAATTTCGAATTACTCCAAACAATGTCAACTTTAGAAAACTGCTCAGGTAAATGATAGGCGAATAAAAGTTTATAAAAAATAAAAACGATGGTAACAGCCAACAGCAGTATCTTTACTGTGTTGAGAACTTTGGGTTGATATAGCTGTTCGAGTTTCAATACGTTTTTTGTATTTTGCGAAGTGATGCGAAAATATTGCATTACATTGATAAATCAGCATTGAAAACACTACAACAATTAAAAGAGTTTGACAGGATTATTTTAGGGATTGACCCTGGAACGATTATAATGGGGTATGGGCTTATTGGTGTAAATAAAAAAGATGCACAAGTAATTACTCTAGGGGTTATTAAATTAGGCAAACTGGATGACCACACATTGAAACTAAAAAAAATATTCGAGCGAACCATTTGGTTGATTGATGAATTTAAACCTGATGAGTTGGCAATTGAAGCTCCTTTTTTTGGTAAAAATGTTCAGTCGATGTTAAAACTGGGAAGAGCCCAAGGAGTAGCTATAGCTGCTGCATTAAGTCGCGAATTGCATGTGCACGAGTATTCACCAAAAAAAATAAAACAATCGATAACCGGTAACGGTAATGCCAGTAAAGAACAAGTAGCTGCAATGCTTGGCAAACTGTTAAAATTTAACGAAACGCCCGAATTTCTGGATGCAACAGATGGATTGGGTGCTGCTTACTGTCATTTTCTTCAAAATGATTTAGGAAAGAGTACAGGGAAATCTTTTGGAAGCTGGAAGGCATTTGTTAATGCCAATCCGAATAAACTAAAAAAATAATTTAGAGGAATTTTCTGATTTTAGCAGCGATTTCTGCATACTCTTCGTGAGAAAACTGTTTGCGTTCATTTTCAAAATTCAAATCACCAATAGCATTCATTGGAACTAGATGTATATGCGCATGTGGAACTTCTAATCCAATAACAGCAACGCCAATTCGTTTACATGGTATTGCTTTTTTTACAGCAGTGGCAATAATTTTAGAGAACAACTGTAATCCTGCGAAATGCTCATCATCCATATCAAAGATGTAATCAATTTCAATTTTAGGGATAACCAATGTATGACCTTCGGCAAGTGGTCTCACATCAAGAAAAGCAAGAAAATCATTGGTCTCGGCAATTTTATGACAAGGTATTTCGCCATTTACAATTTTAGAAAACATTGTTGCCATTTTTATTTATAGAGAGATGAGTAATATTTCAAACTGAATTAATCCTGCAGGAGTTGTTATTTCAACCGTTTCACCTTTTTTCTTTCCCATCAAACCGGCACCAATTGGAGATTTCAATGATATCTTTCCTAATTTAAAATCTGCTTCATTCTCTGATACCATCATATAAACCATTTCTTGTTTGGTTTTAAGATTACGAACTTTCACCTTACTCATCATCATTACCTTACTGGTATCAAGTTTACTCTCGTCAAGTATTCTTGATTTGCTAACAACATCTTCCATCTTCGCAATTTTTGCTTCGAGTAAACCTTGATCTTCTTTAGCAGCATGGTATTCGGCATTTTCACTTAAATCGCCTTTATCGCGAGCATCAGCAATTTGCCTTGATATAAATGGTCGTTGCACATGTTTCATATCGTACAACTCTTTTTGAAGTCTTTCTAATCCTTCTTTGCTTACGTAATTAATTTCCGACATAATTTTTCGTATTAACTATAAAACAAAAGAAACGTTCCCATTTGCAAGGGAACGTTTCTTTCCATATTACTATTCAAATATATTAACTTTTTTTGTTTCCTAAAACTAATCTGATACCAATGCTATGAATACCATTGAAAACATGAGTTGGTGCAAATGCATAATCTAAACCAACCATTGTACCACTTTTGCTAATAGGAACCTGAACGGTACATCCGGCAGAATAACCAAAGTACTGCGTGCGGTAAGCATCTTTTTCTGTAATACTTTCTTGCCAACTGTATGCTGATCTAACCATAAATGATTCTTTAAAAGCATACTCAATTCCCATTGATACAATATTTGATGAGAAGGCGTTGTAATTAAAATTACTTGATGCTGTTAAACGATGATAATATGTATCGCTTGATTTTGCATCTAAACGCATATCATATGAAGCACCAATATGAACTAAAGTAGGCAAGTTAAATGCTTGAGAGCTCATTTGCGTATTTCGTGTGGATGCATTAGAGTTTACAATTGTTGATTTGTATGTTAATCCTGATCCCATGTATGACATATCTGGACCCCAATTTTTAAGACTGATACCAAATCTGAAATCTTCTTTTTTAATTTTATTTTTAGGTGTGAGAGCTGTTTGATATTGAACACCTGCATCAAGTCCAACTCCTTGTGTTTTAACGTTAGTGATACCTTCAGAAATGTATCTAACAACAATTCCTCCGGTTATACTATTCGAAAACTTCTTTGCGTATGCAAGACCAACATTCATGATTTGAGGAGAA
>CANKGI010000193.1 GCA_947481365.1 Bacteroidota bacterium
AGTTATTTATATTAAAAGTGAAATCTGCGAGTAAGATTAAAGCCTAATAAATATTGGCTTGCTAAATAATCGTTTTGATTGTTCATGTTGTTTGACTGTTGCAAAATACTTGCATAGTTACCTGCAAAAATTTGAAACACGTGTCCCGAAGTAGCAAACTCAACACCAAAACCAATATTAGGATGAGGGTTGTTTGATGGATGTTCTGTGATTGGTTGATCGTAATTTGCAATCACACCAAATTTTTCGGTAAACTTATATCTTCCAGAGAAAGCAATCGCAAAATGATCATTATTCATTTTTGGGTTGATTTTACCATCAGATGCAATATAGCCTTCAACATTATTGTAATGAGTAAAACTTGGTGCAACTTGAAGCGAGAGATCGTCAGTAATTTTACGGGCAATAATAAGTTGATTGAAATAAGATACTCGGTCGAGTGTACTTACAAACGGGTCGTCATTTGAAACAATTGCCATATTACCATAATAGGTAATACTTACCGGGTTTCCTCCCTTTTGTGATTGACGCATTAAAGCATATTTAATGTTTCCATCCCACTGCATTTTTTCTTCACATAAACCTAAACCCACTTGCAAATTATCTAACAATGTGTAGTAAAACCCAAAGCGAACATTTGCTCCGGCAAACAAACCATAAAGATCTGAGTAACCATTGTTAATCGTTCCAAAGCGATGCTGAAGAGAAAACTCCAACGTGTTTTTTGAAGGCATATTAACAGTTTGGTTATCGATAATATATGATCCGTCAAAAGTGTTTTTAACAGGCTTTAACTTTACCGGAGTTGTTTCTGGAACCGGTGTGTCTTGCGCAAAAGCATTTCCTGAAATAATCACACTTAACAAAAGCATAACTATTGATGCAAGAAAAAATGATTTGATATTGATTATTCTGTTTTTCATAACTTAATTTTTAGTTGTTTTTAGCACCTTGTTTTATCCAGGCCAACACCAATTCATTTATTGATGACGGGTCGCTACCGGGTTTATCCATTGGCATTGCTGGCACAATTTTTCCGGTAAGACGTAAATAAACCTGACTGTTTTCTGGGTCATCAGTTTTAATAAAATCAGGATCGTTAATTAGTGAACTGTATGCTTTGTCGGCTGTTAATATTGGCACATGACCTCCAAGTGCATGACAACCAGCTTTTGCACACGATGTAGTTAGTATCGGAAGTATTTCTTTTGAAAAAGATACAGGCCTTGAGATGACAGCAACTGTAGGTTTTTTTATTACAGTTACATCCTTCACACAACCTGATAATATTATAACTCCAGCAAATATTACTGCAAGGATACTTGATAATATATTTCTGTTTTTTAACATAATCTTCAGTATTAAAATGGTTAATTAATTAACTGAAATTATTTTTGAAACTTCAGAGTCAGACCCGACACAATTGCATGTTGATTATTTGCATGATTAAAGAATAGACCAATACCGAAAGGTTGATCATCAAGGCTTGAGAAGTTAGCATCTTGCTTCAATGTTTCGCCAGTATTTAACTTGCGTTTCATCATCAATTTCCAACCGGTTCCAGTGTTTTTAACATTACAAGTAATATCCGCACGACTGCCTTGGAAAGGAGCAAAGAAACTTCCAGGAATACAATATTGTCCTACGCCAGGTCCATTACGTTGGTAATCGACATTAGGTGTAATTGTTGAACCATCGGCAAGATATAGAACACCACTGGTATCTATACCTGTAACTTTAACAGCTAAACCTCCGGTTACTGTATCGCTTAGAAACATTGCGTTTCCGTTTGCTACAGCTTTTAAAGTTGGATATGCATAAAGCGGAAGAAGAGCAATCGTATCTTTAGAAGTACCAGTATTTGAATACATGATTTTAATTTTCTTTGTTGATTTATTGCTAAAAGCAAGAGGCGTAGTTGTTAATTGGTTATCGGTATGACGACCATCTGCATAAAGCACGCCCAGTGCATAATCTTCATAACCATCACTCATTTGATTATATTTTGAAGACATAATCATATCAGCCCACCATAAGTCAAGTTTTTCAGTTGGACCATTTGTACGCATGTATGATTGAAGTACACCAGTTGAATTTGGAACATCAAGGTGGCATACACCATAACAACCTTGTGAGTTGTATGCGTAGCAAGAATTGTCAACATTAAAAATCATTGCAAATTTATCTTGTGTGAAACCATCTCTTATTTTTACACCATTAGCATCTACAGTCATTTTTGTTACTTCTTGTGCCCAAGCTTTTGTTGTTGGGTCGTAATACCAATATGCACTTTGAACATTTGGTGTTGCATTCCACTCAGCTAAAAAGTATACGTTGTTTGCATCATACATCGAACGCATTGTTACAGGAACACTATTGCCGAGAAAGCCAAGAAAATTATTAGAACTTAACATAGTTGCATCGGGCACAACAGCTGTAACAGTAAGTTTTGGCGCACTGCTCCAGGCAGCATCAGAACCATCCCATGTACCGGCTTGCAATTGTTCGATAAATGTTGGACTTGTAGATGTTTTTACAGAAGTAAGTACCGATGTACTTGGGGTAGGTGTTGTAATAGGTTCAGGTGTTGTTTGATCAATTACATTATCATGTCGTGTACAAAATGATAACGTACTTACGATTCCAAAAATCAATGTAAGAATAAGTGTGTTTTTTGTAATTAGATTTTTCATATGATGATTTTTTATGGTAATGATTTATTTTTTAATAAAAGTGTCGAATTCAATTTGAGTATTACTTTTCTCTTTTTTAATTTTATATAGTGTATAGAAAATAAACATATAGATTGACCATACACCACCAAATAAAACGCATATAACAATCACCAATGAAGGTGGTGCATATGGCTCCCAAAGTGCACGAGGAAATGGGTTTTTCTCGGCTTCGATAACGCTTCCCCATTTTACATCAGCTGCAGATTCAACAGTTCCGAAAAATTCGTTGTCTTCAATTTTTGCTATAACTGATAAATTTCCTGTTGATCCGCCAGGTATTTCTTTTGGATAATTAAAAGAAGCCAAACCAGCTTCGTCAGTATTCATGCTGTTGTCTTCGGCAACAGGCATAATACCAAACATGCGTTGTATATAAAATTTTACTGCAACATCTTTTACGGGTTTTTCTTTTCCATCACTACCGATTATAACAACAGTTGCATTGACCATTCTGTTCGAATCGGCAGCATTTAGTTTGATAGAAATTGTGACGTCCTTAAACAGAATTACCTCATCAGAGTTTTCGTACAATTCATCATTTTCAATTTTAGCAACAATGTGAAAAGTCATTGCTGTGTCAAGAGGAATATCTTTGGGTAAAAGCAATTCCGATTTTCCTTCGTTATCGGTTAAACAGGTGCCTATGTTTTTTTCGCCATCTTTATTTACAGCATAAAAATTGATGTGTGCATTTTCTGCAGGTTTACGTTTGTTATCGCTATTTTTTGCAGATACTTTTACGGTTATATGTTTTGAGTTATCGGCTTTTTTATTAAAAGCTAACTGTATAGAAGAACTCATTTTTTCTTTCGGAGCAGCAGAATTTTGTGCTGTCGAAAAGCTGATACAAAACACAACCGAAATGATTGTGAAGTATAATTTTCTGAAATATATTTTACGTCTTTTCATTTTCGTTTTTAGGTTATTTAGTTTACACTAACTCCAGATTTTGCGAGCTTTTCAACTTCTCTTTTCTTTCTGATATCGATAGCCATTTGTTTGTCGTGTTCAATTTCAACACCTTCTTCAACTTCCCAGACAGCCATCATTGGAAATAATTTTGAGAACAGCGTGATGACAATAAATATTCCGGATAAACAACCCATCGTAACCGACCATTCAACCCAGTTTGGAAAATAGGAAGACCAATCGGCAGGCACTTCTTGAATTGGCATGTAAGGGTGTAACAAGGTAGGAACAACAATAATGTAACGTTTAACCCATGCGCCAATTACAATAACAATACAAGTGATTGATAGCGGAAGAATTTGTCTTCCCTTAGGAATAGCCATAATGATAATTGGTAATAAAACAGTACCGAATTGTAATGTCCAAAACACACCCGAGTAACTTCCGAAGAATAAATCTTTTAATAATACACCTTCGTGTGTAGCCATTTTGTATGCAGGAATCCAGTATTCATTTAAATTTAAATAGGCATAAATAAGAGTAAGCGCTAACACAATTCTTCCCATTAAATCAAAATGACGAGGGGTCATATATTTTTCGAGGTGATAAGCTTTTCTAAAAAAAGCCATACCTAAAATTACACCGGCAGATCCAGAGTATAAAGCACCTGCAACAAAGTATGGTCCGAACACTGTGCTGTCCCATCCTGGTCTAAGTGTCATAGCAAAAATGTAACTTACAACGGTATGAACAGAAACAGCAACAGGAATAATTACAATGGTCATTATGTTCATTACTTTTTCGAGCATGTGCCATTGGTTTTTTGTTCCTGTCCAGCCAATAGCCATAAAAGTGTAGAGCCATTTTCTGAATTTATCGAAACGTGTTTTTGTTATTGTTAACCTGTCGCGGCAAAGCGCCATGTCGGGTATCATTGGTAGATACAAGAACACCGTACTTCCAGTAAAATAGGTCATGATTGAAATAACATCCCACAACAATGGAGATTGAACACGACCAAATATGATGAGGTTTAAAATTCTATCAGGACGACCTAAATCTATAATTGGCATGATACCGCCAAATAAAAGCGACACAAAAGTTAGTAATTCGGCCGATCGGGTTATGGGTCTTCTCCACTCTTGTTTAGTGATTCGGAGAATAGCAGAAACAAGCGTTCCGGAATGGCTTATTCCAATAAAGAAAACAAACGTAGATATATACAAACCCCATGAAACATAGTTTCTCATGGCGGTAACACCTAATCCGTTTCTTAATTGAAAAATAAAAGCGAATAAACCCCATGCAGCTATTGTACATAAAATGGAGAGCCAAATTTTTGTGCTTCGGCCCCATTTATGTGTAGGACGTAATGAGTCTTCTCTCACGTCATCCAATTCGTAACTAATAATATTGTTTTCCATTTTAATTAATTTCTTTGAGTGTTTTTATAATGAATTAAAGCATCATGTTTCCCATGTCCATTGTCTTATGATCTTTCTTCTCATTCATGTCTGGCTTTGGATATTTTCTGTTCTTAGGAGGCAGATAATAAACCCTAGGTTCAGTTCCTAAATCTTCCAATAAACGATATCCGGCATTGTCTTCTAACAGAAGAGAAAGTTTAAGAG
>CANKGI010000194.1 GCA_947481365.1 Bacteroidota bacterium
ATCCTTTGGTAAAGTATTTAAAAAATCAGGATTGATATAAACTGCTTTAGGATTTTTTATGAGTCCGATGGCATTTTTATATCCATTAAAATCAATTCCCAATTTTCCTCCGATAGACGAATCAATCATTGCCAGCAAAGTTGTTGGCACATTGATAAAATCAAACCCACGTTTAAATGTTGATGCACAAAATCCGCCAATATCTCCAATTACACCACCTCCAAGATTGATAAGAACCGAATGTCTATCGGCATTTAATCGTTGAAATTCATTCCAAATAAACTGTGTGGTTTCGATGTTCTTATGCTGCTCACCAGATGAAATTTTAATAACTTTAGTGTCAAATAAGTATTTATCAAGCAAGTGAACACAATATTTCTCAGTGTTTTCATCAACCAATACAAATACCTGAGAATATGACCCTACAATCAAATTTTCGAGTAAAGTTTCGAAAATATCATGGCCGAGGTAAATACTGACTTTTTTCAGGTTATATTCTTTCAAAATAAATTACTATTGCGGTCGCAAAATAGCATCTTTTCTCACTAAAATAACAACTTTATGAGTACAGGCAATCAACAAAACACAACAAATCTCGATTTCGAAAACACCGAGGTGGCCTTTAAATACAAAACAAATGAAGAATTAAAAATTTCATATTTGCTTTTTAAAGCCATTGGAATGAACTGGCTAGTAAGGCTTGGTCCTGGTTTAGTAAAATTTAGTTTTGATTTTGGCTTACCAGTAAAAGGTCTCATTAAAAAAACTGTTTTTAGGCAGTTTTGTGGTGGCGAAAGCATGGATGAATGTGAATATAAGATGAAACAACTGCACAGCTATGGTGTTGGGTCTATTCTTGATTATTCAATTGAAGGAAAAACAAAACAAGAAGAGTTTGACGAAACAGCCGAAGAGGTTATCCGCACCATTCATAAATCAAAAAACAACCCGAGCTTAATTCCTTTTTGTGTTTTTAAACCTACCGGTTTGGCAAGACTTGAACTTTTAACAAAAGTTGAAGCAAAAGAAACATTAACCGATGCTGAGAAAACAGAGTTTGAAAGAACAAAAGCTAGGTTTGAAAAAGTTTGTAGAACAGCATACGAAAACAATGTGCGCATTTTTATTGATGCTGAGCAAAGCTGGATTCAAGGAACGCTTGATGACATGATTACTGAGTTGATGATGAAATTTAATAAAGAACGTGCTATTGTTTACAATACACTTCAAATGTATCGTCACGACAGAGTTGACTATTTAAAACGATTGTTCGAACATGCCGTTGCAAATAATTACCATATCGGACAAAAATTGGTGCGTGGCGCTTACATGGAAAAAGAACGCGAACGTGCAGAGAAAATGGGATATGAGAGTCCGATTTGTGCAACGAAAGATGATAGTGACAAATCATATGATGACGGTTTAAGATTTTGCATGGAACATCTCGACCGTATTAGCATTTGCGCAGGAACACATAATGAAAACAGCAGCATTCTGCTTACCATATTGATGGCCGAAAAAGATGTAAATAAAAATGATGAACGTATTTATTTCTCACAACTTTTAGGAATGAGTGATCACATCAGTTTTAACCTTGCACATAATGGATATAATGTGGTAAAATATTTACCATACGGACCAGTAAAAGCAGTTCTGCCATATTTATTCAGACGTGCACAGGAAAACACTTCTGCAAAAGGACAAGCTGGACGTGAATTAAGACTTATTTCGAAAGAAGTGGAGAGAAGACGAATTAAGTAATTACTTAATACAGTAATCTTTTTCCTTGCTTAACAAAGAAAATGATGCCGTCACCGGTATCGTATCTAAATTGCTCTTTTACACCAAACTTATCTTCATAGATTTTATCTTCTTTACCGTAAATCATTAATACTTTATTTTGTTTAAAAATATTGATTGATAAACTATCATTTCGGTTTGCAAAATTTTCATCTATCAGAATTTTTTGTCCCGATTTAAGATAAGGTATAAATCGTGGGAATGCTCTTCTGTCAAGCATGTTAGTTTCAATCACATTGTGTGTTTCCACTTTTTCAATCATAGCAGCGTATTGATAATTATTTGCGCTAACAGTTAAAAACAAACTCGAACAACTGCCTAAAAACATAACCAATAAAATTGCAATTTTTATTTGCTTTGAAAATGAAAGATTAACCTGCACTAAAACAATCGCCATCAATGGATAAAGATAAACAAGGTATTGCTCACCGATGGCATGAACCGGAGTAATAAATAGCAGATACGGAAGGAAAATCATGGCTGCCAAAATGCTTAACATTTGCCATGTTACGGGAACAAGTTTCGGGTAGGTCATTTTCCTGAAAAGCTGTTTTCTAAACAGTATAATTAACATCCCAGAAACACCCATAAATAGCGCTAACAAAAGATTAATCAATTGCGAATTGATTTTCATGAGCAGGCTTTTAGCACTAAAAACCGGTATAACAAATTGTATTAAACTGAGCATTATTTTTAAAACACGAAACGGAATTTCATTGAACAAAAATTCTTGTTTACGTTGCTGTTGAATTAGGAACGAATCGAAATAACAAGGATGAATAATAGTCATCAACTCAAATGAAACGACTGCTGCAACAGTAATCACAGCAACATTTCTGAATGCTATTTCTTTGATTTTAAAAATTGCAAACGCAACACACGCAGCCAACACATACATAAAAGAGTAATGCGTTAACATTCCTGCAACCCCAATAAACACAAGCATTAAAATATTAAACTTACTCTGCTTATTTATCCATCTAAAAAACAAAAAGAGATAAATAACGGTAACCAAAGTCAACATTTCATAAGGCCTTGCATTCATCGAAACACCAACGCATGCAGGACTGATTGCCCAAATGAACGATGCGATTACTGCTTTATGCTCATCAATCAAAAAATGTAGCGCTAATTTAAATACAAAAAATAAGGTAAAAAGCTGAAGCAGCAAATTCAATAAAATTCCGGTGTAAATATTTACACCAAATTGCAAAACAAATAAGTGAAGCATCCAATAATACAAGGGAGGATGCATATCATTGGCACATAAGTCGGATGCAATTTTTTTAAAACAATATGGCTGATGAATCGTTAGAAAATTTTTATATTCACTGGCATCAACCAATTCACCATATGGATATTGTTGATTGAGTACACTTTCATAAGCAACCGAATTTCCGGTGGCACACAAATATGAAATAATTTCATCTCCACCAAAAAGGACCTTATTTTTCATCACCACAACATCACTGACCATGATAAAAACAGCGGCAAATAAGAGAATATAAAAATTGGAAGATTTCTTAAACATTTAGGCAAATTTGCACAAATGATTGGTTCTTAAAAAGTTCACTTTCTCAACAATATTTCTTATTGAACAAATTTATTTTCTTTAATTATTATAACAGGTTACAAAACAAGGGTTAAAGTATTCAACATGAATGTTGATACGTGGTGCAAAAGTCGAAATTTGTTTTGTCGTATTTTGAAGAAACGCTTATTACAGAAATTATGAATATTAAATACCTTGGTCATGCTTGCTTTCAAATATATATTGGCGGTAAATATCTTGTATTCGATCCATTTATCAGAAACAACCCTTTAGCTATTGAAGCGGGAATAAACATAGATGATTTGAAAGCTGATTATATTTTGGTTTCTCATGCACACAGCGACCATATTGAAGATTTGGTTTATTTGGCACAAAAAACCAATGCAACAGTTGTTTCGAGTTACGAAGTTGTGGCTTGGTTGGGCAAACAGGGTTATGCAAACGGACACCCATTAAACGTAAGTGGCAAATGGGCATTTGATTTTGGCACAATTAAAATGACTCCTGCCACGCACTCGAGTTCGTTTGCTGATGGAAGCTATGCAGGCATTGCGGCTGGATTTTTAATTTATGCTGAAGGTAAAACACTTTATTTTTCGGGCGATACAGGATTAACCTCCGACATGAAAATTATAGGTGATTTGAATAAAATTGATTGTGCTATTTTACCAATTGGAGATAACTTTACAATGGGCATTGAAGATGCATGTCATGCTGCTGATTTTGTAAAATGTAACAACATTGTTGCATCTCATTTCGACACATTTGGATACATCAAAATAGATCACGAGAAAGCAATTTCACATTTTAAACAAAACGGAAAAGAACTTCACATTTTGAAAATTGGCGGAAGTATAGAATTATAAAAGATATGGGAAAAGTAATTTCAATTGTAAATCAAAAAGGCGGAGTAGGAAAAACTACAACAGCAATAAATTTGGCGGCAAGCCTTGCTGTACTTGAGTATAAAACATTGGTTGTTGATGCCGATCCTCAGGCTAACACAACTTCGGGGTTAGGTTTCGATCCGAAAAATATTCGAACAGGATTGTACGAATTGATGATTAATGACACATCAACAAAAGATGCAATTTATAAAACCGATTTCGATTATTTGCATATTCTTCCATCAAATATTGATTTGGTTGGAGCAGAAATAGAACTCATTAATTTACCCAATCGCGAACGTGTGATGAAACACTCAATGGATAAATTAAAGAAGAATTATGATTTCGTTATCATCGATTGTTCTCCATCCTTGGGATTAATTACTACGAATGCTTTAACAGCATCTGATTCGGTTATCATTCCAGTTCAATGCGAATATTTTGCACTCGAAGGTTTAGGAAAATTATTGAACACCATCAAAATCGTTCAATCAAATTTAAACCCCGATTTGCAAATTGAAGGTTTGTTGCTAACCATGTACGACATGCGTTTACGATTGTCAAATCAGGTTGTTGAAGAAGTAAAAATGCATTTTCAGCAATTGGTTTTTGATACAATTATTCAGCGAAATACAAAATTGAGTGAAGCACCAAGTTTTGGTAAACCTGTAATTACACATGATGCAGAATGTCGCGGAACGGTTAATTATCTAAATCTTGCAAAAGAGTTATTACAGAAAAATGGTTTAACAAAAACCAATTTCCTGGAGCAACCCGAAATGATGAATTAATTATAAATCAACATTTAATGAGAGAAAATAAAATGCCATCTC
>CANKGI010000195.1 GCA_947481365.1 Bacteroidota bacterium
CATTTGCACAGTTTGATCCTCAGTCTGAAATAAAAGAGCCAAAAGATGTTAAAGAGAAATGGCATAATTTCTGGATGTCGAAAAAACTGAAGAACGCCACACACCAACGCGATTCGCTGAATGATTTAGTTATTGCCTTTAATAAAGACACCACTCAACGCGGAATAGATTATCGATATCTCGATTCGTTGTTTAAAGAGCTTACTGCACAATTTAGCGATTGCACCGAAAAAAATAATAAACTGAAAGCACAGTATGCCGAAGTAAATGCTCGTTATAATCAGTTAATGAAAAACTGTTTGACAGATGCAGAAAAATACAGCAATGCACTTAAAGTAAAATCTGAAGAATTAGCAGAGCGCGAAAAACGATTAGCCGAACTTGAAGCAATAATACACACACAGGATTCGTTGGTAAATTCACTTAATAATGTAGTGAAAAGAGCCCTGCTCGCATTCAACTCAGATGAACTTACTGTAGAAATGAAAAACGGAAAAGTTTATGTTTCGTTGAGTGATAAATTATTGTTTAAATCAGGAAGTGCTGCAGTTGAAGACAAAGGAAAAGATGCATTGCAAACACTTGCCGAAGTATTAAATAAAAATAAAGACATTGATGTGTTGATTGAAGGACATACTGATAATATTCCAATCACAACAGCCAAGTATCCTGATAATTGGTCGTTAAGTGCTGATAGGGCATTAAGTATTGTTCGTTTATTAAGTGATAATTACAAAGTAAATCCTAAACGATTAGAAGCTGGGGGACGAGGAGAATTTTATCCTAAAGCCTCAAACGAAACAGCCGAAGGACGAGCAAAAAATCGTAGAACAGAAATCATCTTAACACCAAAATTGGATGAGCTCTACAAACTGATTGAAAAAAATAGGAAGTAAGTGAAGTGGATAGTTTAGGTTTGAAAGGTCGGGGTGGTTCCCGGCCTTTCTTTTTTTTGTTTACTTATTTAAAATTTGTTAGTTTGAATGAATGTTTAAATTAAAACTGCCAAAATATTTGTTTGGGATTTTGGGATTTATATGTCTCATAATTTTCTCAGGAGCCTCCTTTGAAAATAAATATTCTGATAAATCTATTTCTATCAATCCAATAGTTAACAATAGATTAAGTATAGGTGCAAAACACCTTATTGACAATGCTTTTGAAGGATTAGATTCAACAAAATTAATTGATTATCACATGCATATTGTTGGAACTGGAGATTTAGGTTCTGGCACATTTGTAAAAAAAGAAATGTTAACTTATTCTCACCCTTACAAGCACATAAAATTCGATGTTTATTTAAATGCTGCTGGAGTTAAAAATCCCAAAAAAGCAGATGAAGAATATTTAATTACACTAATCAGCAGAATTAGAAACAGACATTATCATGGTAAATACTGTTTACTTGCTTTTGATAAAAATTATTATGTGGATGGAACACCTAATTTAAAGAAAACAGAATTTTATGTTCCGAATGAACACATTTTTCAGTTAGCACAAAAATATCCCGATATATTTATTCCTGTCATTTCTGTTCATCCGTATCGCAAGGATGCAATTGTGGAATTAGAAAAGTGGGCTCGCAAAGGAGTGCGAATGATAAAATGGTTGCCAAATGCCATGGGCATAGATCCCTCAAGCCCGAAGTGCGATAATTTCTATCGAAAAATGAAAGAAAATAATATGATTTTACTTACTCATGCAGGAGAAGAAAAAGCTGTTGATGCAGAAGAAGATCAAAAATTTGGAAATCCTTTATTGCTGAAAGTCCCTTTAGATGCAGGCGTAAAAGTAATCATTGCACATTGTGCGAGTTTAGGTGATGCAGAAATAAAAAATGATAAAAAAATCACAAAGCGAAAAAATTTCGATTTGTTTATGGAATTGATGCACGATAAAAAATATGAAAATTTATTGTTTGCTGATATCTCTGCTATGACACAATATAACCGTATGGGGATTCCACTAAAAACAATGCTCGACAATACTGAATTGCATAAAAGATTAGTGAACGGAAGTGATTATCCATTACCTGCAATAAATTTTTTAATACGAACTTCTTCACTTGAAAAAGCTGGCTACATTACGAGTGATGAGAGAAGATATCTAAATGAAATTTATACATACAATCCTCTCCTATTTGATTTTGTTTTAAAACGAACTATCAAATCGCCTATAACAAAACGCAAATTTTCCAATTCGGTTTTTATGTCAAATCAATTGCTGGGTTTCTAATTCTGGCAACTTTTTTTTCATAATTAACTTTTAATCATTCTCGATTGTTTAATTTTACTTCCATCGTTTTTAAATGGACCTTCTCCAAGAGAGAATAAATAAATTTCAGGTTTTAATGTTTCAGCATATTCGTGCCAAGCCTCACGAAAATCGGAATTCAACAGAATTAATTTTTCTAAAATAGATTCAGCAAACTTCTTTTTCAAATCATCTGTTGGAGTTTCAGTTATCTCAAAATAAAATGCAGGTCTCACTGTTGCATTTTTCCCTTCCAAAACTGATTGACAAAACGAACGGGTAATTTTGGCCAACTCTTTATCGGCATACAAACATTGTTCAATATCTTCTGGATAAATATTCGCTCCCATGATGCTGATAGTAAAATCGCGCCTTCCGTAAATCCACATGAAAGGAAAAGTAAGGTTTTTATTTTCTTCACCTTTTGTCAATTCATCAATATAATATCCCAACGATTTTAATTTTTCGCGCATTTGATCGTAACGACTTATTCCTCCTTCATCGTGAATATTGTATCGAATTCTTGGTGATAAAACTGATTTTCGTGTGATTGTAAAAATCAATTCGCGGTTATCACTCACTTCAATATAATGCATCAATGGATTGTATTGAAATATCATTGGCAATCGTGAATCTTCACCAAACAAAACTTTTCTAACTTCAGGATTTTCTCTTGCAAGTCTTCGTATAGCAACTGATAGTGGAGTTTCACCTCCAATCCCAATTTCTAAATCAGTTGCACCATAACCGCTAAAAACTTTTTTAAATCCAGGTAATAAATAATCTCTCAATCCTTCCGACATTCCTTCTCCACCAACCAAAGCTGAGATAGAATATTTCTCCCAAGGAAAATTATTTTCTTTGGCATAATCATACAATTGTTTCAAAAACGGAGGATAACCGCAAATAAGATAATTGTGAGACGTCCCGAAAAATTCGAGCGTATGTAAAATCTTTCCAATATCCGGTCCGGTGTTTTTTACTATTCCATTTCGTTGCAAAGCAATTCCCATATTTACTCCTGTTGCCCAAGCGCCCATCGAAAATGCATTGATGGTAAGCCATGGTTTTTTTCCAAAACAAAATGTTGAAAAATAAGAAATAAAGGCATGTGATTCTCTTCTTTCTCTCAAACTTCTTACCCAATTAAAAGGTGTGCCGGTGCTGCCCGATGATTCGTCAATTGCTATATGTGTTGAAGGGATTTTTCCGTCAAAACATCTTTGCTCGGTTGGATATTTTTTGATATATGAATCTTTATCTGTGAATGGAATGTCTTTCCATTTTTTTATCTCTTTATCTTTGATATAATCTTTGTATGCCGGAATATTTTTTACAGCAAAATAATAAATTCTTCTTGCTCTGATATAACTGGTCCACTCTAAGTATTTTGGTGAAAGAAAACGAAACCCAGTTATAAAACTGCTGTAACTTTTTGCCACAAAATATAACAACACATCACGAAATGAAAGAGCTAAAAAGCTAATTCTGTCAGTTAATAAGGGACTTTTTTTATTTATAATTTCTGATCTCATTTGATATGGTTTAAGGAAAAATAAGTGAAAAATTAAAATGAATCTATTTCTTTAGCCGTTTAAACATTATTCCTGCCATAGGAAATCCGGAAAAATTTTCCACTAACCGAAGTTCAGCTTCCAAACTATCATTACTTTTCATCGTTAATAACCAAATTTCAACTTCTTTTTTTTCTACCGGATCTTTATCATAAATTTTTCCGATGGCGCGACATTCAATGGTGTAATCAATTCCGGAACCATAATTTTTGTGAAGCTTTCCGTTAACAAACGCAGCATTTCCAATTTTACCTGAAACAGTTTTATCGTTATTAATTTTTAAAGTAAAAATTGCTGTGTCTGATATAAAATTAAACTTCATAAATTTTGGTGAAGTACGAACCGTAACAACAATTTTTCCGCTAACCCAATCACCACTATATTTTGCAGGAACTGTCCAACTGCTACAACTACTAATAAATAGTATTAAACCCAATGAGAAATAATTGAACAATATGATTTGATTTTTACAGTAACTATTTTTCATATTCTTATCCTTAATTATTGTTTTTCAAATTGAATTCCATCTAACCAAAAACTACCCGGTGATAGAACTTTCGCTTCAAACCTTAGCCACATTCCAGTGGGAATAGTATAGGTATATTCAAAATATTTCCATGAGTTAATTGTTTCTTTTGATTTTATAACGATTCCCTTCTCTCCTCCCTTTGCACTAACTCCATTTACGATAATCATATAATCGCTACCTGTATTTTTTAGCCAAAAACTTATCTTGTATTTCCCTCCTGATTCTGTATCAAAATATTCTTTAAATATTCCTGGGTAAACTCTGCGTTCCTTATCAAGTTTTCTTACTACACATTTGATACTTTGTTTACCTTCTTTATAATCATCTTTATCAACATAATAATCAAAGTCAACAAAATCGTTGCCATTTTTAGTATGCCCGTTTACCGAATATTTTGAATAGAAATACCAATTAACAGGAACATTCTCCTTAGTAACTTCAAACCCTAAATTTCTTCCTGCTTTTTTATCACTTTTAACACTTCCGAAACCTGAGTCTGGAACAATTTGACAACCATTTAATGAAAGGAAGATACTAAGAAACAGAAAGATTGGTAAAATGTGAGTAAGGGGCTTGTTGGTTTTTTCCAATCTATTATTCAACCACCATACAATCATAAAAAGCATTCCTGTTAAAGGATATATCAACATGACCCAAAAAATGATTTGGTGATTTATTGATGCATTAACTATAAATGAAAGTACAGTGATTA
>CANKGI010000196.1 GCA_947481365.1 Bacteroidota bacterium
TATACTAATGCTTTTTCAAAGTATAATTGGGCAATCATTCCAGAGTATACCAATTCTTTCAAAGAAACATCTTATCATCTTTATGCTTTGAGAATTAAAGATGCCACAGAAGAACAACGAGATCAAATTATTGCAAAAATTTTTGAAAAAAAGGTATCTGTTAATGTACATTTTGTGCCAGTACCCATGATGAGTTTTTATAAGAGTTTAGGGTATGACATCAACAATTATCCGGAATCATTCAATCATTATCAGCATGTAATTACACTTCCTGTTTATTTTGATTTAGATGATGAAAAAGTGGCCATAGTAATTGATGCAGTTGTGAGGTCGGTTGAGGAAGTTTTGGGATAATTGAGGGTTTGATTGTTTGGGAGTTTGGTTGTTTGAAAGTTTGATTGTTTGGTGTTAATGTTTCTTTTGAAATTAACAACTATTTTATGAAATAAATAATTGAGTTAATCTTTGATTTAGAAAACAGAAATTTTATTTACTTATTTTCGCGATGTTCTAATTTCGCATTGAAAAGGTAAATGAAAAGATTCTTCGATATCATATTTAGTTTGGGAGGCATTGTTATTTTGTCTCCCTTTTTTATTTTAATTTGGTTTCTCATTAAAATGGATTCTGAAGGAAGTCCCATTTTTAAACAAACTCGAGTAGGTAAACATAACAAAGATTTTACGTTATTTAAATTTAGGACGATGTATGTAAGTGGCTCTTCGGGAACAGCTATTACTCTTAGCAACAGAGACCCTAGAATAACACGTATTGGATTTATTTTAAGAAAATACAAACTTGATGAATTGCCTCAACTTTTCAACGTGTTTTTCGGAGATATGTCATTTGTTGGTCCCAGACCAGAATTAAGATCTTTTGTTTCAAAATATAACGAAGAGCAATTAAAAGTGCTTAACGTAAAACCCGGAATTACTGATTATGCTTCGATAAAATATTTCAATGAAAGTGAAATTCTTGGCAGATCTCAAAACCCCGAATATGATTACATCCATCAAATTATGCCTGAGAAACTCAAGCTAAACCTTGAATATATATCAAATAATTCAACCTATAAAGACTTGAAAATAATACTATTAACTATCAAAAAAATATTTTTCCATTAAATATTATCCTTTTTATTAATATATTCGTCTACAAAGTACAACCACAGTAAATGGTATTATTGCGCTCGCTGTTCCCTCAAACCAGTTCTACGCCACGTTGGGTAGTATTGTTTATTGATATTTTCATTTGTGCATTTTCGTTTGCATTTGCTACCATACTACGTTACAATTTTCATATTGATGAGAATAAGATCTTAGCTGTTGTGTACTCGATGCCTATTATTTTGGCAACTCGAATTGTTTTCATGTTTTATTTCAGGATTTATGCCGGCATTATTAGACATACCAGTTTGCAAGATGCCATAAGGGTTTTTTACACAATCACCTTCAGTTCAATCATTATTGCATTAATAAATTACGGATATTCAATTATTAATTCGGATAAAATATTCGTGGTTCCTACTATCCCGATTGGCATTATTGTTATCGATTATTTTACCTGTATATTTTTAATGAGCGCCTTTAGGTTCTCTACTAAAATGCTATACATGCAAATAAACAAACCCGATGCTACAAACCTTGTTTCATTTGCCATTTTTGGGGCTGGCGAATCGGGTTTAATTACCAAACGAAAATTAGAGCAACAAAGAGGAACCGAAATAAAAATTGTAGCTTTTTTTGATGACGACCTGAAGAAAAGTAAAAATTATGTTGATGGGGTAACCATCTATAATGCCAATAAGGATTTTGAATATATCATTAAAAAATTCGACATAAAAGAACTGATACTTTCTGCTCAGCATATTTCAATTAATCGCAAGCAAGATATTATTGAGCAATGTTTAGCGCTTAATGTAAAAGTTAGAAATGTTCCTCCTATCGAAAGATGGATAAATGGTGAGCTAAGTTATAATCAGATTAAAACCGTAAAGATTGAAGACCTCATTGAGCGAGATACCATCGAACTCGATAAAGTTGGTATAGCAAATCAAGTAAAAAATAAAACCGTAATGGTAACGGGTGCTGCCGGTTCGATTGGCAGTGAAATTGCCAAGCAATTGGTTCGTTATAGTCCTCATAAATTAATACTCATTGATAAATCAGAAGAAGGTCTCTATTTGCTTGACAGTTTTCTCAACGAAAATCACAAATTGGCGTATTCGACATTTGTTGAAATAGTTGTGGGTGATATTTGTGATGTGAATAGAATGAATAGGATTTTTAAACTTCACAAACCGGATATTGTTTACCATGCTGCTGCATATAAACATGTTCCTTTGATGGAAGATAATCCTTCTGAAGCGATTAAAGTAAATGTAGGAGGAACGAAAGTGTTGGCAAACATTGCTATGCTTTATAATACCGATAAATTTGTGATGGTATCAACCGACAAAGCGGTAAATCCTACAAATGTGATGGGCGCTTCAAAAAGAATTGCTGAAATATATGTTCAATCGCTCAATAATAAATTAAATACCGAAACCGAAAGTGGTACAAAATTTATCACCACACGTTTTGGAAATGTGCTTGGGTCAAGTGGTTCGGTCATTCCTAAATTTAGAAAACAAATTGAAGATGGAGGACCAATTACTGTAACCCATCCAGACATTACCAGGTATTTTATGACCATTAGAGAAGCCTGCCAATTGGTTCTTGAAGCTGGACATATGGGTAAAGGCGGTGAGATATTTATATTTGATATGGGTAAATCAACTAAGATCATTGATCTCGCAAAAAAAATGGTTCAGTTATCGGGGTTGAATTTAGGACAAGATATTCAAATTGTGTTTACAGGTTTACGCCCCGGTGAAAAGATTGAAGAAGAATTATTAGCCGATCAGGAAAATACGATTGCTACCCATCACCCTAAAATTATGATTGGAAAAATTAGAATGTACGACTTTTCAATTGTAGCTCATAAAATCGATAAAGTGCTTTCGTCTGCTAGCGACCAAAATTCTTTTGAGGTTGTCAGAATCATGAAAGAGATTGTTCCTGAATATGTGAGTAAGAATTCGGTTTATGAATCTTTGGATAAAGTTCAGAACCTTAAACCTCTAGAAATAATTAAACAACCTCAGATGAATTAATTTCATTTAGTTTGTTTAGAAAACTTCTAACTTTTTTATTCACACTCTTTTATTTTTCTATTATGTCAATATATTTGTCGCTTTGAAAAAGCTGTCATCGCGCTAATTTGCAACACTTTTTTATCAACTTAAAAACTAACAATCAGATTGTTACAATGAGAATATTAAAACTAAGTACCTTACTTTCAACTTTGGTGTTAACTGTAAATTTAGCATTTGCAGATGTTGCCGAAGGTGAAAAATTATTTAAAGCAAATTGTACATCATGCCACGCCATTGAAACTAAAATAGTTGGACCGGCTCTAAAAGATGTACATAAACGCAGAAAAGAAGATTGGCTTTTAAAGTGGATTAAGAACTCACAAGCAATGGTTCAGGCAGGTGATGCCGTTGCCGTTCAATTGTTTAACGACAATAACAAAGTTCCGATGCTTCCATTCGAAACTTTGAAGGAAAGTGAAATAAAATCAATTTTAGAGTACATCAAAAAAGAAAGCGAAAATCCTTCGAAACCTGCTGTTGCTGCTAATGCACCTTCGACTACCGATTCGGCAAACTCTTCTCCAAAAAACAATAACAATAAAGTATTATTTGCACTTGCAGCGATTGCCGTTTTACTTTTAATACTCATCATCGTTTTAAAATTGATTAAAAAACGTGTTGAAGAATTATATGTAATCAGACATCCTGAAAAAGCTGCAAGTGAAGCTAAAGAAAAAGAGCAAGAATATAAATTGACTTGGAATTACAAACTCTTTAAGAAGCATCCTGTTGTTGGGGCTATGGTTGTAATGACAACTTTTACGATTGTATTGGGTTTAATTGGATTTGACTATGGAAACAAAGTAGTGGGCGTTCAAACCGGATATATGCCTACACAACCTATTAACTACTCTCATCAATTGCATGCAGGTACGTATAAAATTAATTGCCAGTATTGCCATTCAGGTGCTGATAAGAGCAAACAAGCTACAGTTCCATCTGCAAGTACTTGTATGAATTGTCATATGTATGTTACTGCTAGCGCAAAATATGACGGGAAAATTTCTCCTGAAATACAAAAAATTTACGATGCTGTTGGTTGGGATGGTGATAAAAAAATGTACGATCCGACTAAACCTCAAAAACCTATTAAATGGATTCGCGTACATAACCTTCCTGATCATGCCTATTTTAATCATGCACAACATGTAAAAATTGGAAAAGTTGAATGCCAGGCTTGTCACGGACCAGTTGAAACTATGAAAGTTGTTTCGCAACAAAGAAGTTTACAAATGGGCTGGTGTATTAACTGTCATCGAGAAGCTAAAGTAGATGTAGCTAGTAATGACTACTACGAAAAACTTCATGGCGATATGAAACATGATGGTAAAACATCAATTACTGTTGCTCAAAACGGTGGAACAGATTGCAGCAAATGCCATTATTGATTTGTGATTTTATCATTACGATTTAAGATTTAGAAAAGTTACCGATGGAAAATAAAAACAAATATTGGAAAGGAATTGAAGAGTTAGAAAACAACGCTGAATTTCTTTCAAACAAAAAGAACGAATTTAAAACCGGAGTGCCTTTAGAAGAAGCGTTTACCGATAATGATGGTGACCTCTCTTCGAACAGACGTGATTTCTTGAAATATTTCGGATTTGGAATTTCTGCAGTTGCGCTTGCTTCTTGTAACAAAGCTCCTGTTAAAAATGTCATTCCTTATATTGTTAAACCCGAAAATATCACTCCAGGTATTCCAAATTACTATGCATCTACTTGCGCAGCCTGTGCTGCCGGATGTTCAGTATTGGTAAAAACCCGTGAAGGTCGTCCGATTAAGATTGAAGGAAACGAAGAGTCGCCTTTATTTAAAGGTGGTGTTTGTGCAAGCGGACATGCCAGTTTACTTGGATTATACGACAA
>CANKGI010000197.1 GCA_947481365.1 Bacteroidota bacterium
CAACAAAAGATGCTAAAGAAGGAAAAATTCAGGCAATTGTAACGGGTCCGTTAAACAAACACAATGTAAATAATCAGTTACTTCCTTTTAAAGGACACACCGAATATTTGGCACAACAAGCAGGCACAAACGATTATTTAATGATGATGGTGAGTGGCGAATTAAAAGTAGGTTTGGTTACCGGACATCTTCCATTAAAAGATGTTTCGGCACGTTTGAGTACCGAATTGATTTTAAAGAAACTCCGTTTGCTTAATAAAAGTTTGAAAGAAGATTTCTCGATACAAAAACCCAAAATTGCAGTGCTTGGATTAAACCCACATGCTGGCGAAGAGGGCTTACTTGGAAACGAAGAAAAAGATATCATCATTCCAGCAGTTACCGAAGCACAAAAAGATGGAATGGTTGTTTACGGACCATTTTCGGCAGATGGCTTTTTTGGTATTCGTCAGCACGAAAAATACGATGCAGTATTAGCCATGTATCACGATCAAGGTTTGATTCCTTTTAAATATCTCGCTTTCGAAAATGGTGTGAATTATACAGCAGGTTTACCTTTTGTGCGCACCTCCCCCGACCATGGCACAGCTTATAACATTGCCGGAAAAAATGTAGCCAAAGAAGATTCGTTTAGAAGTGCTTTGTATGCAGCAATTGATATTGTGCGAACACGTAACACCAACTTCAAACTGAACGAAAATCCGCTTCCATTCAGCCCTTTTAAAAAGGAAAGATTTAGGATTGATTTTTAGTCAAATAATATAACAATAAAAAAAGCGCACCAAATAATTTGATGCGCTTTCTTTTTATATACAATTTTGTTTATGCTTCAGCTACAAATGGATCAATTGAAACAAATGATCTATCGTTTGCTTTCTTTTTGAAAACAACTTTACCATCAACCAATGCAAATAATGTGTGGTCTTTTCCCATACCTACATTATTTCCAGGGTGATGTTTTGTACCACGCTGACGGATGATAATATTTCCGGCAATGGCTATTTGACCACCGTAAATTTTAACACCTAATCTCTTACTATGCGACTCGCGTCCGTTTTTCGAACTACCCGCGCCTTTTTTATGTGCCATGTTCTTTCGTTTTTAACTTTTTAATACTATGCCTCGATTGACTGAATTTGAATTTTGGTAAATGATTGACGGTGTCCGTTCAATTTCCTATAACCTTTTCTTCTCTTCTTTTTGAACACGATAACTTTATCGCCTTTCAAGTGATTTAATACTTTGGCTTTAACAGAAACACCTGTAACTGTAGGAATACCTACCGATACTTGTCCGTTGTTATCCAATAACAATACATCATTCAGTTCAATGCTGGCGCCTTCTTCTTGTTGTAAACGATGTACATACAAGGTTTGGTCTTTCTCTACTTTGAACTGTTGGCCAGCGATTTTAACTATTGCAAACATTTCTTTTTTATTTAGGGGTGGCAAAGATAAGGCTCAATTCGGAAAATACAAGTGCTTTAAGGAATCATGTAATTTTCGCAACGAATTAGCCATTTTGTTGAGCATTCAGAAATAATAGAATCTCTTTATTAACAGTTGATTGGGCTTCAATTTGAACAAAATGTCCAGCATTTTTTACCATCACATATTCTGATTGAAGTATTTTAGATGTTCCATATTTTGCAACACTCTCGGGTGTTTCAAATGGATGCATAAGTGTATTGGGTATAAACATGTCTTTTTCCCCAAAAATAATTTTTACCGGACACTTAATCTCGGGCAAAAACTGAGTTACTTGCTCGTTAAGCATTCCTTTAACTGATTTAACCGACATTTCGCGCCATTGAGAAGGTTTATATGCTTTCATTATTTTCTTTATATCGGCAATAATTCCTGAACTCTCATTTTCTGATTTAAAAAAACTCTGCTTTATCGCTGACTCTATATGGTATTCATCTGAATAAAAATAATCTCCAAATGACATTGTTTGTTGCATTAACATGGCTTCGTGCTTAGTAAAATTCTCGATACCAGCCGGAGCAACCAAAACCATATTTTCGATTAAATGAGGATAACGAAGAGACATGATAATGGCTATTTGCCCTCCCATTGAATGTCCGCAAACGGTAAGATTCTTGAGGTTTAATTTCTCAATAAACTTTGCAACGCATTCAGCATAAAAAAACATCGAAAAGGGGAAATCACCTTTTGATGATAGTCCGTTTCCAGGCAAATCTATTGCTACACACCTGACATCTATTTTTAATGAAACTATCTGCTGTTTCCAAACTGGTAAATAATTGCCTAAACCATGAATGAATAATATCGTTTGTTCACCTTGCCCTTCATCACAAAAGGCTATATCTATACCTTCGTGAATATTCAGGTATTTTACAGGAAATGGGTACTTTAATTCATCCATATTATAACAACAAAGACATGCATTTTGCATGTCTTTGCGAGAATATTTACTTGTAAATTATTAATTAACTTCTATCCAAAACCCATTTGGCAACTTTGGGAGCAAGTTCTTTTTGAGATTTTGCACCAACAAATACACCAATGTGGCCTCCAGGAAACGCGTATGTTTCTTTATCTTTAGAACCAATTACATCGTTAATAGGAGTAGTCGAATTATTAGGGATGATATTGTCTTCGGTAGCAAAAATATTTAAAAACGGCATGTTCAGATTTTTCAAGTTTACTTGATGACCACCTAAAACGAATTCGCCTTTTATCAATTTATTGTCTCTCCAAAGATCTTTAATGTATTTTCTAAACATCTCACCCGATTGATCAGGACAATCTGCTTTCCATTTTTCCATTCTGAGATAATTTAACATCTTATCTTCATCCTGAATAATGTTCATTACGTTAATATATTTTGATGCATTTGCACTTGGTTTTAACATGCTAAAACCACTATCAATCATATCTGCTGGTATAATACCATCATTTGCTTCAATCATTGCATCAATATCAATATCTTTAGTCCAACGATATAACATACATTCATTACCCGAAAAATCGTATGGCGCTACAAATGTTGTGAGTGTTTTAAATTTCTCAGGAAAAATAGAAGCATAAATTGCACTAAATGTACCACCTTGACAAATTCCCATTTTATGAATTTTGTCGTTCTTGGTTGTTTTACGGATAAAATCAACAGCATCATTCATAAAACCTAGAATATAATCTTCCATGGTTAAATAGCGATGTTGTTTTTGTGGGTATCCCCAATCCATGATATAAATATCGAGCCCTTCTTCCAAAAGTTTTTTCATCATACTTCTGTCGGGTTGAAGATCTAGAACATCCTGACGGTTCATGATTGCGAATGAAACAAGTACTGGAATTTTACATTTAGCAGGCGTTTCACGTTTGTAATGATATAACTTTACAAGGTCATTTTGCCAAACCAACTCTTTAGGTAAGGCGCCAATTTCTACTTCTTTTATATTTTGAAGAACTTCATAACCTTTAGCAAGCTTCTCACTGGCTTTAGTCATTTCTTCCAATATTCCTGTTGCGTTCATTTTTAACATAAAATCAAATTATTACAATACGATAATAAATAAAAAAAAGCCACAAATCCAATCCTAAACTAAACCTAAAGGATGGTTTGCGGCTTTCAATAAAGTAATCAATTAAGCGCTTTTAGCAGTTTTTTTTGCTGGCTTAGTTTCGGCAACTACCGAATCTGAATCAATTTGTTTTTCTAATACGTTGATTCTTTTTTTCAATTCGTGAATTGTTTTATATAAATCATTCATTTCAGTACGATTAATCAAAGGCAATTTTGCAAATGATTTTTCTAACTGAAGATCGATGTTATGTTTCAATTTATTTCCAAATGAGCTTACTTCAGCTTGCATTTTCGAATACTCTTCGGTTTCGAAAAGTGCTACAAAATTTTTATCATTAACACTTAACCATTCAGAATAAAGGTTCGTAAAGTTTGAAACCTCTTCGTTGTTACGAATTTTGCTATAAATAACTTCCGAAAATTCTTCCATTGCCTTCAATCCAGTTGCATACATCATATATTGCATTTGGCTATTTTTCATATTAAACTGATTGAATTCATTAGACATGTCATTCATCATTTCAATATTTTTTTTATCATTGTTTGCTGGCATCAATTTCATTAACGGTGCAACTGCATTGTTAACGTTATTGTACATTTCATTGTAGCTAGAAAACATTTTTGAAAACATTTCATTTGAATTCGGCATGTTTGAACCCATTGAATTTTTCATTTGTTCAAACATTGCTTTGTTAGAATCCATCATCTTTCCCATTTCTCCTTGAAAATTTGTACTCATCGTTTTCATAGAATCTGGTTGCATGTTGAACATTTTATCCATCATTTCTTTAAACATTGGAGCGTTAAACATTTGTTTAAACATATCTGGTGTAAATGTTTTATCTTGGATTGATTTAAACATTGGCATAAAAAATTCGTAAGATTTCATGTACATATCAGCATTATTAAACATGCCTGTAAATGAATCAACAGTATTTTTATTGTTAAAATTCTTTAACATTTCACTGTAAGTGCTGTTCATTGTGGTCGACCAATTATTGAACATGCTCATCATTTGATCATAGTTCTTTTTAGCGTCATCACCCATATTCATATTTTTCATCATTGGGTTACTGTTGTTTTCGAACCAGCTTTTTGACTGACTCATTTGATTGTTCATCCATGTATTAAAAAACTCCATTGGATTAGCAGTAACTTTACTATCTGTGGCATTTTGGTTAAAAAATGACATTTGTGAATCGTACCATTTTTTAAAAAAATCAGTATCAACAGTTTGACCGTTGAACATATTTTTTTTCATTTGTTCTGTTGCGTTTGACATGTTTTCTGCTGCTTGTTTCTGCATGTTAGACATTGTTTCAAACAAATTTGCTGTGTTGGTTTCCATATTGTGTTTTTTTTTATAGATTGCAATCGAAAAGTTATAAAATTCTCCTCTCGAAAGCGGGCGCAAAATTAATAAAATTATTTACATTACAATGTAGGTTATATTATTTTTTCAATAATTCGTCTAAA
>CANKGI010000198.1 GCA_947481365.1 Bacteroidota bacterium
AAGTGGGCAAAAACTGAGCATCATTGGCATTAGCAAGTATTAAATATCTGCCAGATGTTAAATCAGTAAAGGTGAATTCGCCCGACATGTTTGTGATAGCAGAAATGGTTGGAATATATTTATTTTTTTCTTTGTCGTATTGCATCAGTAAAACGCTGGCTTTATAAATTGACGAACTGTTACCAGTAACTTTTCCGCTTAATAAAATTCGCTGATCTTTTTGAGGTGCTGCGTTACCAAATGCAATAACCTTATCAAAATGATTTGTGCATTTATTTTTCTCATCTATTACGTTTAATGAAACGTTATAATTTCCTGCAACTTTGTAAAGATGTGATGGCGATTCATCTTCAGATTTAGAGCCATCACCAAAGTTCCATTTCATTTTGCCACTTTCGGCAACCTGCGAAAAATTAGTAAAACTAACTTTTCCGTCAAACGAAACATAGTAATCAAATAATGCTTTACATGTTACACTGCTTATTTCTTTTTGTTTGTTTTCGGTTGTATTGGTTGCTGGTTTCCGAATGGCTTCAATGGTCGATTTTGTTTCTTTATTCAACTCATTATTTTTACTCATTGTAGGAGTAATAATAACTTTTTTTGAAGCAGTTGATTTAAGTTTTGTTGTATTTTGTCGAGTATTTATTTTATCATTCGCGACTGTATTTATTGTGCTTTTAGTTGATATGTTGTTTGGTATATAAGAAGTATTTGATGCGTTTGTATAATTGTTTCGGTTAGTTGTTGATGCATCTACCGAAAACGAATTTTTGTAGTAATTACTTATTCTACTTTGTGGATCTTGAGTTATTGTATTGGTGTTACCCGAAGAATTATTGTTATCCAAGTTATGCAGTAACAAGTATCCACCAAACGTAGAAAGTCCTACTATAATAAATATGGCTAATACACGGTACAGGGAATATACATTGATAAGCCTGTTCTTTTTTAGCTGAATATTGCCCATAAGATCCATATCAGGTTCTTCAGAGTAATCGCCTAATTTCTGACGCATCAACTCGTCAAAAATTTGTTCGTTATTCGTTTTCATGATCGTTCTTTTCTATTGTCGTTAATACTTTTCATTAAATAATTTCTTGCACGCGAAAGTTGAGATTTAGATGTTCCTTCATTTATCCCAAGCATTTCACCAATTTCATTATGCTGATAACCTTCAATAACATACAAGTTAAAAATGGTACGATAGCCATCGGGCATTACTTGAACTTTGCTTAACAATTCGGCTGCCGACATATTGCTAATAATCTGATTGTCGAATCCAACATCATAAGCGGCTTCTATATCCGATTCGTTTTTATACTTTAAGTTTTTTCGGTAATGCTTTAGCGCTGTATTAATCATAATACGCTTTATCCAACCTTCAAACGAACCTTCGCCTTTAAATGAATTTAGGTTTACAAAAACCTTTACAAATCCATCTTGAACTACATCTGCAGCATCTTCACGGTTTCGTGTATAACGCATGCATATTCCCATCATTTTTCCGGCATACCTGCGGTACAGCTCGTTTTGAGCCAAGGTGTCGTTTAGCTTACACCTTTGTACAATTTCCGCTTCTGTTAGGTCCCTCACCGTTTTCAAGATTGTAGGGTTTTATTGATAGACCCTTATTGAATTAATTGGTTGCATTTGTGAAAATAAAATATTTTATCGGTGTTGTTACTTTAAAAGGTCATTAAATGACACATATGTGACTTATTAATTGCTTCTGATTGAATATTGTAAACGAAAATTGTTTTCAAATTGTAAAAACCTTAACTGATAATAGTTATGTGGTTTTTGGCATAATCTGTATTGAACAATTTTTACAAAAAAGTTATTATTGAATTGGGTAATACTTTGTTATACATGAACAGGCTTCATCGAAATATTATTATCAATTCTTCTGTGTTGTTTATTCTTACATCCATACTTGTGATGACGATTCACGAGTTTGGTCATTTTGTTGCAGCCATTATGGTTCATGCAAAAGATGTGGTGATGTATCATAATTATGTATCTAATAGCGATAATGAACTTTCGGTTGTAAATAAAATAATCATTTGTGCAGCGGGTCCGATGGTAAGTTTTGGTATCGGATTTTTGTTTCACTTTATCTGTTCTAAATTAAAAGTGCGTAACATGTTTTTTCTGTTTAATGTATACATGTCGGCATTCGGATACATCAGTTTTTTTGGTTATTTAATGATTGCTCCAATTTTTACATATGGCGATACCGGATACATTTGTGCAGCAATTCATTTTCCGATGTGGTTAACAATTGCCGTGGCATTAGTAGGAATGATTATGCTGTATATTGTGGTTTGTAAATTGGTGAAATATTTTGTTGAAACAGCCTCACAAGAAACAATGATTATTATCGAATTAAGACATCCTTTTATCAATTCACTTATTCTTGTTCCATTGTTAATAGGTATAACCGTAACTACTTTGTTAAACATGCCCATTCCAACCTTTGCAAGCTTAATTGCGCCATTGTTTAGTCCGTTTGCATTAATGTGGGCATATGGCAATGCACTGAATAAAAATTATTCAACTGTTAAAATGAATAAAGATGTAATGCCTATTGATAGACTTGATTACAGATGGATAATGGTGCTTTTGTTTATTGTTATTTTAAACCGTTTGTTGGTTGCTGGAATAGCTCTTTAATAAACTACATTATGCTTTAATAGCCCAACGCAATTTTGCCGATCTCGCTCTAGGGTTACTGCCAATTTCGGCTGCCGATGGTCTGATTGGTTCAGGTGCAACTTCACTGTAAATTCCTTCGCGGTTAAATAATTGAAATGCTTTTTTTACACGTCTGTCTTCTCCCGAATGAAATGAAAGTATTGCAACTTTTCCTCCAGTTGCAAGTACATCTGGGAGTTTTGCCAAAAACTTATCGAGCACACCAAACTCATCATTTATTTCAATTCGCAATGCTTGAAAACATCGTGTACAGGTTTTCTTTATCGTATCAATGCGTTCACTTTGGGGTAAAAAATCGAGTGCATCTTTAATTACTTCTTTTAGCTGATGAGTAGTATTAATAGCTATTCCTTTTTTTATTGAAGTAACAATAGCTGTCGAAATAATTTCGGCATAAGGCTCGTCAGCATTTGTAAATAGCAATTCTTCGAGATGGGGTTGTGTAATTGTTTTTAATAGTGTTGCTGCCGATTGGCCTGCTTTTGGGTTTAGTCTTAAATCCAACGGACCATCTACTTTTAACGAAAATCCTCTTTCGGGGTTATCTATTTGCATCGATGAAACACCCAAATCGGCAAGCACAAAATCCAATCCTCCTGCCTCGGCAGCTATTTGGTCTATTTCAGAAAAGTTCATTTTTCTTATTTGCAAAATATCTTCTCCATATCCCAATGTTTGCAAACGTTCTTTGGTTCGGGGCAATTCAAATGGATCAATATCGGTGGCGTATAATTTACCCTTATTGTTTAGGCGTTTCAGTATTTCTAATGTATGTCCGCCATAACCAAGTGTGGCATCCAAACCAACTTGCCCGGGTTGTATGTTTAAAAATTCGAGTATCTCGTCAACACAAATAGAACGATGCATACCTACAGGCGTGTAGCCTTTCTGAATAATTTTTTCTACATCATCGGCATACAACTCGGGATTAAGTTCTTTGTATTTTTCTTTAAAAGTTTTTGGATGTGTTCCCTTATATCTTACCCTACGTGGTGGTTTTGATTCTGCATGATCCATGTAACAAATTTACTATTTACGCATTAGCATACAATGTTGTTTCGTTTTGGTAAATAAAATAAAAAACTAAAATATTAAATACGCGTAAGTAGTTTTTCATTGATGGATAAGATAATAATATGAAGAGTCTATTTTAATAAACGTATTGTGGTACATTTTTAATTAATCATTCAATCCTTTACCATTTAAGATTTGTGGAATACACTTTTCAATTCGCAACTCGCGAGTTTTGGTTTGTTTAGCTTGCGCAAAATAAAAAAGATATGCCCTTTGCCTGCCGGGAGTTAATTGACCGAATGCTTTTTTTAGTGCAGTGTTTTTATTCAGTACTATTTTAAATTCTTCGGGAACAGCATACTCATCAATCGTTTTTAGTTTAACCTTCATTCCTGCTTTTTCAATGTTGGTAGCTTCTTTTATATAAGATTTTAATATGCGTTCTTGTTTTATAATTTGGTTGTTATCGGTAAATCTAATTTGTCGGCCAGCTTGCACATTTTCGGTTTGTTGTATTAAAATATTTTTTGGGTCTTTTAATAAAGCACCTTTAACAAACAACAATGCACAGTATTCTTTAAAGCTATGTATAATTAAAACATTGCCACCATCAATAGTATAACACGGACAACCCCATTTAAGCACTTCGGTTAATTCACAGCTAAGCACAATAGTTCGTAATAAATTCATTTCGTGTTGCCATTTACCGGCTTTCATAAAATAAAAATCAACTGAAGGGTTTGTGTTACTTTTTGCCATATTGTAAATTCTTTGCAATGCAATTAAGCAATAAATATTTACTTTAGTATAGCAGTTTTAAGAGTAATAGTAGGGGAGTTTACAATAGAGTAAATCAAATAAAAAATGACAGAACAACAATTCAACGAAATTTCGGCTTGGCAAAATCAAACCTTTGGACAAGCTACACCACTGAGTAAAATTGCTCATTTAAGAGAAGAGTTAGACGAACTTGTATCAGACATAAAAACAATTGCCCCCGATAGAAGATTAGAATTTGCCGATTGCTTTTTTCTGTTGTTTGGATCGGCTGCTGCAGATGGAATGACCTATGAAGATATTTGCAATGCTATACAAGAAAAGTTTGAAATAAACAAAGCGCGTAATTGGGGCAAGCCTGATAAAAATGGTGTGGTTAAACACATTAAATAGGTAGAATATTTTTGAATGCTTTTGCTGTAGAATGCGTTAACAAGGGGGGGGGTAATAAAATTGGTTGGAATCAACCGATAACACGCACGGCACGTGCGCGTCAACGGGGGG
>CANKGI010000199.1 GCA_947481365.1 Bacteroidota bacterium
ATTGGTATTTTGTTGGTTGTGCAAGCGGAACCTGCCCTATCACCTCAAGTCCTATAATCAGTTCATTATATGGCGGAATGATGGGTTGGTTAATTTTTAATTCTTTAAAAAAATCAAAAACAGAAAAATCTAATCATTAAAAAATAAATAAAATGGAAAACTTAGGAGAATTAATTAAAACAGGAGAAGCCGTGGTTGTTGATGTACGAACAGCAGGCGAATTTATGGGAGGAAATGTTGCAGGAAGTATCAATATTCCTTTGAACGAAGTTCCTTATCGTTTGGAAGAATTTAAAGAAATGAAAAAAGTTGTGCTGTGTTGTGCATCGGGCGGACGAAGTATGCAGGCAACACAATTCTTACAACAAAACGGAATTGATTGCATGAATGGCGGTTCGTGGATGGATGTGAATTATTACTTATAAATATAGAAAAATTACAAAAATTGAAAGATTAGAAAGTTAAAAGATTCAAATTTTCTAATCTTTCCAACTTTAAATAAAAATAAAATGATAAACACAATAAAGAATTTATTAGGATTTGGACCAAGTGTTGACTTGGCAGAATTAGTTAAAAATGGTGCAGTAATTATTGATGTTCGCACAAAAGGTGAATATGCAGGTGGCCATGTTAAAGGATCAATAAATATTCCTTTAGATCAATTGAAAAGCAATCTAAAAAAAATAAAAAAAGATGATGTAGTCATTACATGTTGTGCATCGGGAATGAGAAGTGCTTCAGCAAAAAGTATTTTAAAAAGTTCAGGTTACGAGAATGTTCACAACGGTGGTGGATGGATGAGCTTAAATAATAAATTAAGATGAACTCTTTAGCATATTATAAACAACAACTATTCAGTAACTGGAGTTTTATGCGGATGATAAGATTTATTTTATCAATCGTGATTTTAATTCAGTCGGTTCAATCACATGATATCATGTTTGGTTTTTTAGGTGGAATATTCTTAACGCAAACTTTGCTCAACATGGGATGTTGCGGAGTTGGAGGTTGTGCTGTTCCAATAAAAAAAATAAATACTGAAAACATTCAGGATGTTCAATTTGAAGAAATAAAAGAGCTCAAAAAATGAAAACACAATTATTTATCGACAATATAAAATGTGGAGGTTGTGCAGGTACGATTAAAAGAGAGTTGATGAATTTACCTTATGTAACTAATGTAATGGTTAACAAAGATGAAGAAATAGTGGATGTTGAATATGGGGATGAAATAACCATCGACAGCATTAAAGAAAAATTATTTAGTCTTGGTTATCCTGAAAAAAATACGGTTACTGGTTTCACAAAAATAGCTGCAAATGCTAAATCGTATGTGAGTTGTGCAATAGGTAAAATTAATAATGAGGAATAATAGTATGTCAACATTTCAAGAAATAATCAATTCAGAAACACCCGTATTAGTAGATTTTAGTGCCGAGTGGTGCGGTCCATGTAAAATGATGGCTCCTATTTTAAAAGAGCTGGCAACAACTATTGGCGACACAGCAAAAATTTTAAAAGTAGATGTAGATAAAAATCCTGAAGCGGCACAAGCATACCAAATTCAAGGTGTACCAACGCTCATACTTTTTAAAAACGGACAAATAAAATGGCGTCAATCAGGTGTTGTACCTGCTAATTATTTAAAACAAATTATCGATCAAAACCAATAATAAGAATGAAAATATTACTGATAAAAATAAATGCGTTGACAATGATTTTGCTTTTGTCGCTGGCTTTAGCATCTTGTCAAAACACGCCCTCAAAAGGAGGAAAAGTATCTGTTGATGAATTTGAAAAATTAATATCATCAGCAAAAAATGTTCAGCTAATTGATGTGAGAACACCTGAAGAATTTGAAGGCGGACATTTAACAAATGCCAATAACATCAATATTAATTCGAGCGACTTTGAACAAAAAATAAGCACATTAGATAAATCAAAACCAGTTTATGTGTATTGCTTATCGGGCGGAAGAAGTTCGAGTGCTGCAGGGTTTATGCGTAAAAGCGGTTTCGCTGTTGTGTATGAAATGCCTGGTATTATGGCATGGAGAAATGCAGGAAAACCTTTAGAAACAGGACTTGCCGCACCAGCAAAAAAAGGAATGACAACTGATGAGTTTAACCAACTCGTAACCGATAAAAAATATGTATTGGTTGATTACAATGCGGTATGGTGTCAGCCATGCAAAAAATTAATACCCATTCTCGAAAAAATTGCATCCGACAAAAAAGATAAACTCATCCTTAAAAAAGTGGATGCTGATGAAAATGCTGATTTATTAAAACAAAAAGCAATTGACGCAATTCCTTATCTGGAATTGTATAAAGACGGTAAATTAGTATGGAAACATCAAGGATTTATTGACGAACAAACATTATTAAGTGAAATAAAATTATAATATTTTCTATGCGTTCTCCGCGTCTTCGCGTTTGATTTATTTCTCGCAGATTACGCAAATTATTCGCTGAGTTTCGCAGATATTTTTATATAAATAAAGTCAAAATAATAATGGACAATTTTTGGGATCAACGGTATAGTGCAGCTGAATATGTTTATGGTAAAGAACCAAATGTATTTTTCAAATCAGAAATTGATAAACTAAAACCGGGCAAAATATTAATTGCCGGTGCTGGTGAAGGTCGAGATGCAGTTTATGCTGCAACGCTTGGCTGGCAAGTTTTAGCAATTGATTCAAGCGATGAAGGGAAGAAAAAGGCGATGCGTTTAGCAGCCGAGAAAAATGTTACCATCCAATATGATGTAATGGATATTAAAGATATTAATTATCCTGAAAAAAGTTTCGATGTCATTGCCTCTATCTTTTTTCACTTGACAGAAAATCTAAGAAAACCATTTCATCAGAAAGCTATTGAATTATTGAAAGATGACGGACTTTTTTTAATTGAATGTTTTAATCCAAATCAATTAAAAAATAATTCGGGTGGACCTAAAGATTTGAATTTGTTATACACTCAAAATATGTTATCAGATGATTTTAGCAACATAAAGATTGAACAAAATATTGAATTACAAGTGGTATTGGATGAAGGCGAATTCCATAAAGGATTAGCCGATAATATCAGATTTATAGCAAGAAAAAAATAACAACATGAAATATTTAATAATTGGAGCAGTAGCGGGTGGTGCTAGTACAGCAGCACGTTTGCGCAGATTAGATGAAAAAGCTGAGATCATCATTTTCGAAAAAGGAGAATACATTTCGTATGCCAATTGTGGATTGCCATATTACATCGGTAATGTGATAAAAGACCGTAACAAATTATTTGTTCAAACAGCTGCAGCATTTAATCAGCGATTTAATATCGATGTAAGAGTGATGACCGAAGTTGTTTCGATTGATGCAGCTAAAAAATTGGTCACAGCAAAAAATCAAACTACTGGTGAAGTATACGAAGAAACATATGACAAATTGGTTTTATCTCCTGGAGCTGAACCATTGCGACCACCATTTCCAGGTATAAATAACGAAGGTATTTTCACTTTACGAAATGTAAATGATACTGATTATATCAAAGCTTATGTCGACAAACATAAATCAGGCAAAGCTGTTGTAATCGGTGCAGGATTTATTGGTTTGGAGATGGCTGAAAATCTTCATCATTTGGGCATGGATGTTACCATCATTGAAATGGGAAATCAAATACTTGCACCACTCGATTTTGCAGTTGCTGCCGAAGTTCAACAACATATTCGATCAAAACATATTAAGCTTAGATTAAGTACTACTGTTGCAGGTTTTGAGAAAGAAAACAATCAACTAAAAGTTCTTTTAAAAGATGAAGATTCTATTGATGCAGATGTGGTGATTTTATCAATTGGTGTTCGTCCTGATACTAAACTTGCAGTTGGTGCAGGTTTAAAACTTGGAACAGCAAAAGGAATTTGGGTAAATGAATTTTTGCAAACTTCAGATGAAAATATTTATGCTGTTGGTGATGCAATTGAGTTTACAAATCCAATTACAAAACAATCTATGAACACTTATTTGGCTGGACCGGCAAACAAGCAAGGACGAATTTGCGCAAACAATATTGTGAATGGAAACAAAGAAAAATATAATGGTGCAATCAATACTGCAATCGTCAAAGTTTTTGATATGACAGTTGCTACAGCTGGTACAGCATCTAAAAATTTAACAAATTCAACAATCGAACATATAGTATCGACAACGCATAGTGGTTCGCATGCAGGATATTATCCTGGAGCAAAACAAATGACGATTCAAATTGCATTTTCACCAACTGATGGAAAATTATTCAGCGCACAAATTGCCGGATACGATGGAGTTGATAAGCGAATGGAATTATTGTCGCAAGCCATAAAAAATGAAAATACCATTTATGATTTGATGGAAATTGAACATGCATACGCGCCACCATTTTCATCTGCAAAAGATCCAGTGAATATTGCCGGTTTTGTTGCCGAAAATATTCTAAACAAGAAAATGAGTGTAATTTACTGGAATGACATTAAACAAGATAATGATGAGTTATTGATTGACGTGAGAACTGAAAATGAATTTCATTCTGGACATATTATCGGAGCCATCAATATTCCGGTTGACGATTTACGATTGCGGTTAAACGAAATTCCTACCAATAAAAAAATTGTTTTGTATTGTGCCGTTGGTCAAAGAGGTTATTTGGCACAAAGAATTTTAAACCAACATGGTATCATGAATGTATTCAACTTATCTGGTGGATACGGAACTTGGACAGCTTGTAGTGATGAAAGTGAATTGCTTAAAATTCAATCAGAAAACAAATTACTTGTCACAGCATAAATTGATCATTATTGTTTAATAAAAAAGCCATCCGAATTCGGATGGCTTTTACGTTTCTTTTCATACTTCTATTCTTCA
>CANKGI010000200.1 GCA_947481365.1 Bacteroidota bacterium
ATTTTCCTTCAATAAAAACCGGATGATGCAACACATTTTCGAGGAACGAAATATTTGTTTTCACACCACGAATTCTAAACTCTCGCAGCACACGTGTTAATCGTTCGCAACTTTCTTTTAACGTGTGTCCACTTGCGGTAACCTTTACCAACAACGAATCGAAGAATGGAGAAATTTTTACTCCGGGATACGAACTGCCTTCATCTAAACGAATACCCGGACCACCGGCATTACGATAGGCAATAATGGTTCCATAATCGGGTTTGAATCCGTTTGCAGGGTCTTCGGTGGTTATACGACATTGTATGGCAAATCCTTTACAAACAATTTCATCTTGCGATTGGATGTTTATTTCTGGCGAATCGAGTCGGTAACCTTGCGCAATCAATAACTGATTTTTTACGATATCAATTCCGGTTACTTCTTCGGTAACGGTATGTTCAACTTGAATGCGCGGATTAACTTCGATGAAAAAAATATTTTCTTCTTTGTCAACCAAAAATTCAACCGTACCGGCATTGTTATAATTTACATGTCGGCAAATGGACAATGCATATTCGTATAATTTATTTTTTGTTTCTTGTTTGAGTGATGGGGCTGGAGCTACTTCAACAACCTTTTGAAACCTACGTTGTACAGAGCAATCGCGTTCGAAAAGATGAACGATGTTTCCGAAATTATCTCCAAGAATTTGTACTTCGATATGTTTGGGCTGATCAATAAATTTTTCGAAAAAAACGGTACCATCACCAAAAGCAACTTGCGCTTCGTTGCGTGCTTCGTTAAAAATATTGACCAATTGCGATTCATCGCGCACCACGCGCATTCCTCTACCGCCACCACCTGCAGCCGATTTAATCATGATTGGAAAACCAATTCGTGCAGCTTCTGATTTTGCAATTTCGGTGTCGGTTAAGTCAATAACACTATCTTCAATGGTTGGCACTTTGGCTTCAACGGCAACTTTTTTTGCCAGCATTTTATCGCCCAAGTTTTTCATCACCACCGGCTCAGGACCAATAAAAATAATTCCTTCGTCTTTGCAACGTTGAGCAAAATTTGCATTCTCACTTAAAAAACCATAACCCGGATGAATGGCATTTGCACCTTCGTGTTTAGCAACGCGAATAATTTCTTCGATATCCAAATAAGGTTTTAACGGTTCATGTTCTTCACCAATTTGATAAGCTTCATCTGCCTTATAACGATGCAGCGAGTAGCGGTCTTCGTAAGTGTAAACAGCAATGGTACGAATATGTAATTCGTTTGCGGCACGTAAAACACGAATGGCAATTTCGCCACGGTTGGCAACAAGTAGTTTATGTATCATCTGGTTTGAAGTAGAAAATGTTCTACAAGAAATTAAATATTGAGCAGTAAAACAACATGTTTTTTGGTAATAAATTCTTAGTACAATTTTTTTATATTCAATAAATGTATATTTGAGAGTAAATAATAGAATATTTAAGATTATTTGAAATTTTAAACAAACAGCAAATAAGATATTTAATGTGCGGTGGTTTAGCAGTTAATATTTATGGTATTCCACGAATGACAGCTGATATTGATTTGATTGTTTAGTTTGAAAAGGAAAATATAATTAGGTTTGAAAATGCTTTAAAAATTATTTCTTATACTTCCAATTTGCCAATTTCAATTTCACAAATGGTAGATGCTGAAATAAGAAATAAATATATTAAAGAAAAGAACCTAATTGATTTTTCGTATTTCAGTAGTTTGAAAAATATGATGTCGATGGATGTATTGATTGATGTTCCAATTGATTTTAAAGAAATGTGGAACAGAAGAGAGGTCAGAAAAGCAGACCATTTTGAAATCAATATTGTGTCGGTTGATGATTTGATTGAACTTAAAAAATATGCTAACAGAGAGCAAGATAAATCAGATATTATTTTATTATCAAAAATTAAAAATGGAAATAAATAAAATCATTCCTAAAAAAGAAAATGAAGGTAAAGGTTTTAAATATACCGTTACCGATGAGCAAATACGCGAATATGCCAAATGGACTTTGGAAGAAAAACTGCAATGGATTTTTGAAACCAACGAGTTATTAGCAAAAGTTCAATCACCTGAAGAACGTGAAAGAGCAAGGGTGATAAAACATAAAGTTATGTATTGATTAAATATTATGAAACACCTACTCTTAATTATACTCACTTCATCTATCATCTCAAAAGTTGCTTTTGCGCAAAACGATACCTTGTTTAAAAGCGAAACAGCTCCAGCTAATTTTTCAAATTTATCTTTTGAAGAAATACAAATACAATATTCCTGGAATGATTCTTCATCTAGAATAATCAAATATTTTAAACATGAAAAAAGATATGCGATTGCAGGATTATGTGGATCAACCGTGTTTTTAGGAATTGGTGTCGCGTTAGTCAATACTAAAATAGAAAATGAAGGTTTAGTTTCACTTGCAGCTACAGGGTTAGTAAATTTTGTAGGTTACGTTATGACCGCAACCTCAGGTGTTGGATTGGTTATATATGGCAGTAGAACCTTAGCTTACAATAAAAAACATCTTTATAAAGAATTACGAGTTTATCGGTTAAACGGTAAAGTCAATAAAAAGTATTTAAAGAATTAAAATGAGAAGCCATTTTGAATGTATGTATATGAAACAAATATTTATTACTGTAATCACAACGCTCATCATCTGCAAAGTTGCCTTTGCACAAACCGATACCTTGTTTAAGAGCGAAACAGCGCCAGCTAATTTTTCGAAATTATCATTTGAAGAAATAAAAATACAATATACCTGGAACGATACTTCTGTTAGGATAATCGATTATTTCAGAAAAGAGAATTCGAGTTCACATATTAATCTGGGTGCTTCAATTGGTTTATTAGTTATTGGTCCAGCCCTCATATGGATATCATTTGAAAAATATAATGATCATTTATTAATTGACGCTAATTATATACTTTTAAATTTAGTTGGGTTTTCGCTTGGTGTTACTGGCGTTATTGGGTTACCTGTTTCTCTAATTGAGGCTAAAATTTACAACAAATCCAATCTTTATAAAGTTTTAAGAACGTATAGGTTAAAAGGTGAAGTCAATAAAAAGTATTTAAGGAATTAAAATTAAAATGTACAGATTTTTTATTTCGAAACGATTCGAGATTTGATTATGAAACTACAGGCAAAATCTCAAAGGAAAATTACAAGGGATTTTTGAGAAAATGAATTATTGGTAAAAGTTTAAGTGGATGATGAACGTGAAAGTGCAATGGAGCATAAATTGAATTCAATTTGAAAATACTATATTTGAAATGCAATGAATCATTTAATCACAATATCAAACGAAATTCAAAGTGGAACACCTGTATTTTACAATACTAGAGTTCCTGTTAAAAACCTATTTGATTATTTGAAAGCTGGCGAAACATTAGATGTTTTCTTAGCTGATTTTCCCTCTGTAAAAAAAGATTTGGTGATTGAATTACTTGAAAAGATTGGCAGTGAAAAATTGATTACAGAATTGGCTAATGATTAAAATATTAATTGATGAGAATTTACCTCTTAAGCTAAAATTTCGTTTTGGAAACGGATTTGAGGTGCTCACAATAAATGATATGGGTTGGAATGCAAAAAAAAATGGCGAATTATTAAAACTAATCAACTTTGAAGCATTTCATTTTTTAATAACTTCTGATAAGAATATAGAATACCAACAAAATCTGGAGTTAATAAATTTCAAATTAGTTATTATCAATTCTTAAGATAACCGTTATGAAACAGTTTTGCCTCTTATTGACAAAATAAAGGAACGGATTTTAGACCCTACTTTAGAAAAAATTATACATGTCTCTTAGTTTTTGTTAAGAAAGTAAAACCAGAATAGTATGAAACATCTACTCTTAATTATACTCACTTCATCTATCATCTCAAAAGTTGCTTTTGCACAAAACGATACTTTGTTTAAAAGCGAAACAATGCCATTAGAATTTCGAAAAATGAAAGTTGAAAATTTAATTGCTAAATATGGGTTCAATGACACAGCAAAATTGATGATTAATATATATTGTGATAAACACAGACATCTTAGAAAATATGCTATCACTTCAATTTGCATGATACCTGTTGGATTTGGAATTCTTGAAATTGCAAAAAATGATTTGTTAATAGCCATCAGTGCAGGGATACCAGCTATATTATTACTGTATTCGGGATTGCCTATATTTACATTATCAGAGTTACTTAAAACGTCATTTAATAGAAAGGCACTTTACAAAGATTTGAGATACTATTATTTAGACAATAAACTTTCACTTAAATCTAAATGGAAAATCAAGTGGAATTATGCTGACTAATGTCATTCTGCCTTTTCTAAAAAATGACGTAAACTTGCACCACTTTTTAATTATCAAATAATCAAATTTTCTCATTATCAAATTATAAAAACATGAACGGATTTTTTAAAGTACCAGTACCGGCTTGCGAAACCATTTTAAATTATGCACCGGGAAGCACAGAAAAGAAAGAACTGAAAGCTGCTTTGGCAGAAGGTCGCTCGAAGGTTTTAGACATTCCGATGTATATCGGAGGTGAAGAAGTGAGAAGCGGAAAAACAACAGATATTCGTCCGCCACACGACCATCAGCATTTGCTTGGTAAATTTCATGTGAGCGATGCAAGTCATGTAACACAAGCAATAAATGCAGCACTTGCAGCTAAACCAAAATGGGAAGCATTAACATGGGAACAACGTGCAGCCATATTTTTAAAAGCAGCTGATTTAATTGCCGGTCCGTATCGTGCAAAACTAAATGCGGCAACCATGCTTGGTCAGAGTAAAAATGCATTTCAGGCAG
>CANKGI010000201.1 GCA_947481365.1 Bacteroidota bacterium
AACTAAAATTTCCAAAACTGATTGGAATTAAACTTACCGGAAAATTAAACGGCTGGACTGCCCCTAAAGATGTGATTTTAAAAGTTGCCGGAATATTAACCGTAAAAGGTGGAACCGGTGCAATTGTTGAATATTTTGGTGAAGGCGCAACAAGCATGAGTTGTACAGGTAAAGGAACCATTTGTAATATGGGTGCCGAAATTGGTGCCACCACTTCAACATTTGGTTACGATGAAAGCATGGAAAGATATTTACGTGCAACAGGAAGAGCTGATGTTGCTGATTTGGCTAACGGAATTAAACAACATTTAACTGCCGATGATGAAGTTTATGCAAATCCTGAATTGTATTTTGATCAAGTAATTGAAATTAATTTATCGGAATTGGAACCACATTTAAACGGTCCATTTACTCCAGATTTAGCAACTCCTATTTCGAAAATGAAAGAAGAAGCTGCAAAAAATAACTGGCCATTAAAAGTTGAATGGGGATTAATTGGTTCATGTACCAACTCTTCATACGAAGATTTGAGTCGTGCTGCATCAATAGCACAACAAGCAGTTGCAAAGGGATTGGTAACGAAAGCCGAATTTGGAATTAATCCTGGATCGGAGCAAGTTAGATACACAGCTAATCGCGATGGTTTGATTAAAACTTTCACCGATTTAAATGCTACCATTTTTACCAATGCTTGCGGTCCTTGTATTGGAATGTGGGACAGAGTTGGTGCTGAGAAAAAAGAAAAGAACACCATCGTACACTCATTTAACAGAAACTTTGCAAAACGAGCTGATGGAAATCCGAATACTTATGCATTTGTAGCATCGCCCGAAATGGTTGCTGCCATTGCAATTGCAGGAGATCTTTCTTTCAATCCGATAACCGATACATTAACAAATATAAAAGGCGAACAAGTAAAATTGGATCCACCTCACGGAGATGAATTACCTAAAAATGGTTACGCAGTTGAAGATCCGGGATATCAAGCACCGGCTGAAGATGGTAGTGGAATAAACGTTGCCGTATCACCATCATCCGACAGATTACAATTATTGGCACCATTTACGCCATGGGAAAAAACGGATTTGAAAGGGTTGAAATTGTTAATCAAAGCAAAAGGAAAATGTACAACCGATCATATTTCGATGGCTGGTCCTTGGTTAAAATATCGCGGACATTTGGATAATATTTCGAACAACATGCTGATTGGTGCCGTTAATTTTTATAACGAAAAAACGGATTCAGTAAAAAATCAATTGACAGGAAATTACGATTCTGTTCCAAAAGTTCAACGCGATTATAAAGCTGCAGGAGTTGGTTCGATTGTAGTTGGTGATGAAAATTACGGTGAAGGTTCATCGCGTGAGCATGCTGCGATGGAACCAAGATTCTTGGGCGTTCGTGCGGTTCTTGTAAAATCGTTTGCTCGAATACACGAAACAAATTTGAAAAAACAAGGAATGCTTGCTTTAACTTTTGCAGATAAAAATGATTACGAAAAAATTCAGGAAAATGATACGATTGATATCATTGGATTGAATTCGTTTGCTCCAAACATTCCGCTAACTTTAGTATTTAATCATACCAATGGAAGTAAAGATGAAGTGAAAGCAAATCATACTTATAATGCACAACAAATAGACTGGTTTAAAGCCGGTGCTGCATTAAATATTATCAGAGCAAATATTGGTGCTTAAATATTTCATGTTTGTTAGGTGTAACACCTGACAAAACACGAACAATAAAAAAAGCGGGAATCACCCGCTTTTTTTATTGAAAGTTAATCAATGATTAACTCTTATTTCAGAATCATAATTTTTTGAATTTGTAATAGATTACCATCATTGTTTGTAACCTTCATATAATAAGTTCCATCACTTAAATTTGTTAGATTAATATACTCTGGTGAATTAGAAAACTCTGCTTGTTTCTTACCTTCTATCGAATAAACAGTAACCTTCAAGTTTGATTCGTTTTTCAAATACATTATTCTTAAAATATCAGAAGCAGGATTTGGATAAACTAACACAGAAGGTTCAGATGCAATTTTAGCTTTCTGAACTTCTACTGGCATCACGTTGGTGTATTGATAATCGCCATTTATTCCAACTTGTTTAATTCTGTAGTAAAGATTTTCATTGAATAAAATACCAGTATGTACAAAATGATAATTTGAAACTTTTGATGTGTTGCCAGCACCTTTTACTTGTCCTGCTTTTTCAAAATCAACAGCATTTTTCGAATACTCAATTTCAAAATGATCATTGTTTATTTCCGAAGCAGTTGTCCAATTAACAACAACATCATTATTTCTAGCTTTAGCTGTATTAGAAACAAATTTTACTGGCAACATTGATGTTGAACCTAATACCAATTTAAACCTTGACCCTCCGAATGAAGCTGCAATAGAATTACTAGAAGTAAATGTATAAATATCTCCGTTGCTAATTGGTGTTGATGTTGATGTATATGCATCAATTAACATAACTGAATAGTTTGAGAATATTGAACCATTAAAATACAATTTATGCGTTCCATTTTTACTTGTAGTATATGTCATTGGCACAATATCAATACCTGATGAAAATGGTGCTCTCAAGCTTGCAGTTAATTGTGTGATATCTGATGAATCGTACAATGAAATATTTACATCTGGTCCCACCATCTTTTTAATATCCAACATTTCAAATGCTGATGTAGCTCCAGTGTAATATTTTAAGATTGCTACATCATATGTGATTGTATCATATTGTGCCTTTATATACAACTCATCTCCACTCGAACCTGATTTAAACATACTTTGATTACCTGCTGTAGTAAACTTAAATTGTTCTTTGAAAGTTATTGCAGGAGCAGCCCCTGAAGCTTTAATAAAGAATGATGCACCCATTGGTATAATGCCATTATCAAAGACAGGATCACTTGCCGTTTGACTAAGGGCATTGTATGATATATATGAATTACTTCCTCCATTATAAACATAAACTGTTGGGTTAACATTTGTATAATATGTTCCGCTATTTGCTGCGTTTCCATCATTCCAATATGAATCCCAATCATATGCTGCAGGATATGGATTTGATAATAAATTCCATCCTGCATTTGCACCTTGGGCACCAGTATAAGTTATAGGAACGGATACATCACCTCTGTTAAAATCTCCGTTAAAATCTAAAGTTACAATATTCTGTGTATTGTTTGTTCCTGTTAACCTTCCGAGATCACTTCTATCTCCTCTAACCATTATTCGATACCCTTTATTTGTATTAATAGATTGATTAGTTAAAGATGCAGTAGAATTTGTTAAAGCTGCCCAATTATAAGTAGTTTCATCAAATGTATAAACTGATGCTGCATTTGATACTGTTGCGTCAAAACCATTGCTGTTAATATTTCCTGGAATATTTCCTGTGCCTGCTCCTGAAACAAATATTTCGCTTCTTAAGTCTTCAAAATTTGTATTTTTTATACCACTTGCACTTAAAAATCTCCATCTTCTTCCACTGGCAGGAACATATCTACAAGCTCTAATGCTTCCTCCTCCTCCAATTACAATCGGATCGTAACTTGCTGATGCATTACTTCCACCAAAATTAGAGCCTAAATTTGCATTCGGAATACTAGCAAACATTGCTGTTGATGTTGCATCTGAATTAAGTCTCAGTAAATCGTTTACAACTAATTTTCCTGATGTCAAAGTAACTGTTCCATTGCTTGCAATTTCTAATCTATTTGCAATTGTATCTTTACCTCCGGCATTTCTATTTACAACAAGTTTTTTAATACAATTTGTTGTACCCGGTATTGATTGATCCATTTTTATTGCACCTGAGCCAGCTCCTGTTAATGTTAAATTTGTAGTGGCACTTCCTTTAATAAATCCTTTTCCCGAAATAGAACCACTTACAGTTATTTGCTTTCCACTTAAATCCAACACTGCATTTTCTTCTATCGCTACATCTTGTAATGTGCTTAAATTTGGTATTACAGGGTTAGCTAATATACATCCACCAACTGGTGGTATGATAATATTATCAGAAGTTGATGGTGCACTTGCTGCAATCGAATAACCCGCTGACTGATCAAAATAATACCAATTTGAAGCAACTATGTAACTTGAACTCGCTGTAGCTCCAAAAATATATGACCCTGTTGCCGGTGTATAGGAAACTGGTTCACTAGAATTTACTAGTATGTCATTTGATAATTCGCTACAGTTATTAGCGTCACTTACTCTTACACTATAACTTCCTGATGAATTAACTGTAATAGAATTAGAAGTTGAACCTGAAATATTTGAACTATTCAATAACCATTGGTAAGTTAAACCTACGCCCGTATTTGCATTTATTGATAAACTACTATTCGGACAGAATGATGTACTACCCATTGCTGTTGCCGTTGCAACTGGCAAAGTATTAATCGTTACAACCTTCTGAACAGCATCTGTTGAACATGATGAAGCTGATATGGTCTCTGTAACATCTACAGAGCCAGTTCCTGCAAAACCCCATGTTACTGTAATCGAATTGGTATTGTCACCTGCTGTAATGATACCACCGTTTATAGTCCAAGAATACGTATGACCACCAACATTAACAACGCTATAAACTGAACCCGTTGATCCTTCACACGCTGTTGCTGAACCAGTAATACTTGGTGTTGGTATTGCATTAATCGTTACACTCTTCTGTACTGCTGATGCACTACATCCTGTTGCTGTGATTGTCTCGCTTACATCTACCGTTCCTGCTCCCGCTAATCCCCATGTTACTGTGATTGTATTGGTGCCTGTGCCTGCTGTGACACTTC
>CANKGI010000202.1 GCA_947481365.1 Bacteroidota bacterium
GTATAACTGAGTCAGGATAATAAACCATTAAGTCAACTAATACTGTATCTTTTTGCTTTGCGTTGAAATCAAAAAATAACCGTTTCTTAGATTTAAAGTAATAATATATTCTATCATTTTCGTTCGTCCACAAATAGTCAATCACCGAATAAACTGTACTGTCAATTAATGTATCAGAAACTATTGTAGGTTTATATGTTTCATAAATAAAAGCAGGCCCAGATAAACCTCCTTTTTGCCAATTTAAATACGTCCACTTTGTACCAACTGGGGCAAGCTGTGCCTTTGCAGTAAAAACTGAAACAGCCGAAAGAAAAAGTAGAAGTAATAGTAAACGTTTCATTTATAGTTTGTAAAGGCTTCGTTCAAATGTAATTAAATAAATGAAGAGATAACACATCGGCAAAAAGCGTTGCATTGGCTTAGTAAAATATAACCACATAGGCACATAGAAAAAATTATCCTATATGAAACTATGTTGCTATGTGTAAGAAAAAAAAATACGCACACAGGAAATTTAAACTATTTATGAACCCTATGTGTCACTATGTGTCTATGTGGTTTATTAAAAATTCTTAAAGATAAACTGTTTAAGCAACATCGCATTTTGGTGATTGTTGAAATTTTTATTGAGAATTTCTTTTCTCTTTACCATATCCGTTTCGGCAAAATCTTTTTGCATGGTGGCGTGTAGTAATGTCTTAAATCCATTTGCATCATCAGCAATCAAACACAAATCTTCGAGTCCTGTGTTGCACACCATCGTTTTATTTGCAATCACAAATCGTCCCTGATATAACACATTTATCATTTTAAGTTTAATACCAGTTGCCTGAAAAGTAGGCAATACATTTACATGTGCTTTTTGTATAAGCTCGGTAATTTGCTCAGTCGACAAATGATCAAATATTTTAACGTGAGGTTTATCTTCGGCTGCTCTTCTAAGCTCTGACGAAGGTTTATTACCGGCAATAAAAAGCGGAATATCAATATCGTTAAAAACATGGTTCACTAAAAAACGCGCGGCATCATCATTCTCACCCACACTCAATTTGCCATGATACAAAGCAAAATCACCTTTACCTTCAATGCTTGTAATGTTTTCGTTTGAATGAAATGCCCAAACCAGTTCAACATGTTTAAAATGACTTCTTAAATAGGTCTCATCATTTTTAGAAATTGCCAAAATTAAATTGGCATGATGCAAAACACTTTGATATGTTTTTAATCGTGCCGACTCTTTGCTGAAAAAATATTTTTTAAAAAAATTGCTTTCTACTTCTTCCAGTTTCAAATAATAATCGTGCTCAATATTGTGCATGCGCACAATTTTAAAACGCTCTTTTAATTCAGGATGGTCGAGAAAGAAACAAGTATGTAATCCTTCAAAAAGTATGGGAGCATTATCTGCCAAAAGATTTTTTAACAGCTCGTCATCTTTACGTGTAGCAACAATATACGGCACAGATCCAACAAAAGGATTTACAAAAGTTCTGCGCTGGTAATAAAACACTTTGTCACAAAACTGATTCAATTCGCGGGAAGGTGTGCGTCCATATTCGAAAGCATGCAATGTGATTTTTACTCCAATATCATGCAATGCTTTGAGTTTATAAAACACATCAATTACACCACCATAATTTGGCGGAAAAGGATTATCGAATGAAACAATATGTAACCTATCCGGCAACTTCTGCATAAATTTTCAGTAATTTATTCTTTTCGTTTTCCCAGTTAAAAATCTCTTTTGCAACACTACATTCTTTCTTCAATTTTTCATACAATATTTCGTCATTCAACAAATTGTTAATTGATTGAACAATTTCTGCAACTTCGCAATGACAAAGTACTGCAACCTGATGTTGTACATTGATACTTTCATATTCGGGAAATGCAACACAAACCTGCGGAACGCCAGCTTGTATGTAATCAAAAAATTTATTCGAAAGTGAATAGTAATAACTCAAACCCTTTGGCTTTAGCAAATTAATTCCGATGTAGGCTTGTGCTGTTATTTTTTTTAACTCTTCGGGCGAAACATATCCTAGAAATTTTATTTTCTCTGTAAGATTTTGTTTCAAAACTTTTTGTCGTAACACATCGCTTAAATCACCTTCGCCTGCAATCCAGCATTGGGCATCAATTTCGCACATCGCTGCAATCAATTCTTCTAAACCGCGTGCTTCGTTGAGGGCACCTTGGTAGAGGATGATTCTGTTTTGTGATGAAGGGATGAGGGGATGAGGGGATGAAGAAGGAACATTTAAGATTACTTCAAAATGTTTGTGGTATTTTTCGGTAAATATTTCTGCCAGTTTTTGTCCAACGGTATATGCAGCCTTAACATGGCGAATACATAATTTTGCAACGGTTTCCCAAATCAGTTTTACCCATTTTCTGTTTGTTACTTCGGGCACTTCGGTAAAATATTCATGAGCATCGAATACTAATTTTTTACTTCGAATATTCGAAACCAAAAAACAAGGAAGCAATGTATCTAAATCAACTGATGAAATGATATCTGATTTTGTAAACAACAAATAAAAAAACAATCGAATATTATACTCAATGTAAAACATTTTTCCTTTATCAAAAAAACAATTTAAGCGAGTTTGCTTATAATTTTTTGTTAGAAGTGTGATGGTTTCTTTTTTCTTTCGTCCAACAATTTCTACATCATAACCGGCATCAGCAAGCGTGCCGCAAATCCTTGCCATTCGCTGGTCGTAAGAAATATCGTTTGTTACTGTAAAAATAATTTTCTTCAATTCTTCCACACTAATTGTTGTGCCTTATTGTATTGCAATTTATCGTTATCAAGTAAAAATCGCACTGCCTCCATCACTTTTTCTTCTTTCACTTCTTTTAGCGAAACGACTAACTCATCCAAGTTGGTATGTTTTAACACAACAATTGTTTTTATTTTTTCCATCAATCCTTCAAACTCATCATCGGTCATTCCTAACTTTTTTCGCTCGATGCATATATCACAAACACCGCAATCGGTTCCGCCAAACTCATCAAAATAGCCAAGAATTTTTTTACTTCTACACACAGTCGAGTTCTTAGCATACGAAATCATCGCTTTTAATTTTGTTGTTGCAATATCTTTTCTACGCTTTAGCAAAGCCTTTTCAAAACTGATGTTATCGGCAGAAATGCGCACACCCATAAATGTAATTTGCGGAACATCTTTTTGCTTTTGATAATCGATAATCTGAAGGCTATGCAATTTATCAAGATAAATTTCAACTTGTTTCTGATCGTGATTTACGCGTTGTGCCAACAACTTTTCATTGATGATGATGTATTGATCAAACACGCCACCATAGCTGCGCAACACGAGTTTTATAAAATCATCATACTGCGGATTTTCAACCTGAAATTTATAAAGATGTTCTTGGTCGGCAATAAATTTTAGTTTAGATGGTTCGTAAAAATTTTCGCTCATTGTAATCAAATCACACTGCTCTAAAATTTTTAACGATGGATATGCTTCAATTGCTGTGATTGAAAATTTCTTGCAATAATCAGCAATATCAAAATCAAAACTTCGGTTCACATCGGCACCAACAGGCATCGAGTAATAATTGCACAATGCCTGATAAACTCTTCTGATTATTTTTTCGTCCGGAAAACTTTGTTCCAAACGATGCAAAGCTTCCAACTCATCAGCATGATTGAACAACAAAACACAAAATGATTTTTGCTCATCGCGTCCTGCCCTGCCTGCTTCTTGGTAATACGACTCGAGCGACTCGGGCATTTCGTAATGAATCACCAATCGCACATCGGGCTTGTCAATTCCCATTCCGAAAGCATTGGTGCAAACCATCACACGAATTTTATTTTCAACCCAATCGTCTTGCTTTTTCATGCGAATTTCGTGTGGCAATCCGGCATGATAATAATCGGCATGCTCACGATTTTTGTTAAGCAACATGGCTAACTCCTGAGTTTTTTTTCGGTTACGTACATAAACCAGTGCCGAGCCTTTTACCTTAGAAAGAATTTGCAGCAAACGTTTTTCTTTATCGTCAATGGTATTTACAACGTATGAAAGATTTGCCCGCTCGAAACTTTTTACAAAAACATTTGGCTTCGGAAAATGAAGTTGCTTCTGAATATCATTAATTACATCGGGCGTTGCCGTTGCGGTGAGCGCAAGCGTTGGCACATTTTTGAGAATGGATTTTATTTCGGCAATTTGCAAATACTCGGGACGAAAATCATAACCCCATTGAGAAATACAATGCGCTTCATCAACCGCCAAAAGATTAACTTTCATTTGCGAAATGAAACCGCGAACAACTTCACTTTTCAATCGCTCGGGCGAGAGATACAAAAATTTTATATCGCCATGAACACAGTTATTTAATATCAATTCAATCTCACGAAAACTCATACCCGAGTAAATGGCTTTTGCTTTAATTCCTTTTTTTGAAAGATTTTCAGCCTGGTCTTTCATCAAGGCGATGAGTGGCGAAACCACCAAACAAATTCCATCTTTCATCATTGCCGGAACCTGAAAACAAATTGATTTACCACCACCTGTTGGAAGCAATGCAAGTGTATCTTTTTGTTGTAAAACAGATTCAATGATTTCTTCCTGCAACGGACGGAACTCCTTGTAGCCCCAATATTGATGAAGTATTTCGTGTGCGTTCAAATTATGGAAAGATGAAAATCAAATCTAATGGAGTGAAATGAATTTATCAAAGTTTGATTTTA
>CANKGI010000203.1 GCA_947481365.1 Bacteroidota bacterium
ATGTAATTTTGAATGTAGTTGTAGAAATATGAACCTTCCATATCAATGTTATCGTGCATCATTTTTATTCCTATTTCGCTCATTAAATTGGTTTCTTTCAAAAATGCTGTATTCCCAATTTCGTAGCGTTGTGTTTCTAAACGAATACCGTTTGATGTGAGTTCGGACATGTTTGGTGCACGGTAGCCCGAACCTGCATTTGCAAACAAATAATGCTTTTTGCCTATTTGATAATTGAACCCGGCACTTGCACTTACATTGTCATAATTTTTAGTAATTGAAGGCATATAATCAGCCGAATCTTTTATACCTGAAAGGATACTGTTAATATTTCGGTGGTCGTAACGAACACCTAAATCAATACTAAGTTTTTGGTTGATGAGTTTTATGCTGTTTAATGCGTATGCAGATATGTCGAGTTGGTTATAATCAGGAATTAAATTGCTGTAACCAAAATTCGATTGATCAGTGATGGTTGCACAAGTTCCTAAAATCAGTGAAACATTATCATTAAAATGATGATCAGCCTTAATATCTATTGTTGCAACATTTAGGTTAAAGCCCAGAAATGGATTTGTTTCTGTATTGCCGGGTTCCAGTTCCATTCGTTGGTTGTACTGATAGGATGCAGTTGAAATAAGTTTTGTGTTACCGAGTAAAAGAGTGTTTTTAATTAAAATGGTTTGATGCAGAAGTGTGTGATATGGTGTTTCAAATTCCATCGGATGGTCTTCAGTTTCGGCAGGATTATTTTTCTCAAAGGGTTCAACAATTCCATAATATCCCAAATTCATTTGATAAGAAAATAGCGTTACCGATTTTTTATAATTTAAACCAAGTGTAGCTTTTCCAAGCAATTCTCTGAATCTTGAATTAGCAACCCTATCGAAATTTGCATCATAATAATCGGAGTGATTATTTAGTCCAACACGAACACTCCAGTTTACATGTTCTTTGGCACTTTTTACACCAACTTCGCTAACTGTTCCAAATGTGTTCGAATTAAATCCTCCACTAATATCAGCTTCGGTAGTATTAATAGTCGCAGGTTTTTCGTCAATAAAATTTAATACACCACCCATCGCATCCGAGCCATACAAAACAGTTGCTGCACCTTTTATTATTTCTACACGATCAATTCCATACTGATTTAATCCAAGAGTATGTTCCATATCCCATTGCTGGTTTTCGAGTTTTATTCCATTAATAACCGATACAATTCTGTTTCCCGATAAGCCTCTAATAACAGGTCGTGCAATTCCTGGTCCGGTTGAAATTAAAGAAATACCTTGTTTTGAAGCAAGTGTTTCCATCATGGTAAGTTCACCTTTTTCACGCATCTGATTGATGTCGGCAACATCAATATTCAACGAACTTTTTTCGGCAAATGAATTCTTAATGCCTGAAACTACAACTTCTTTCATTTCAATTTTTATTGGTTCGAGATTTGTTTCGAATGAAATTGTTTCACCGTTTTGAATAATTGAAATGTCTGAAATTTTAGCACTTGATTTTTTTATGGGAACACTCAAATCAATTAATTTAGTTTGGAAACCAATGCTTCTTATTTCAATTGTGTAGTTACCTTTAGGAATATGATTGATTGTGAAGTTTCCTAAAGTATCAGAAACTATTATTTTGTTAATTTCGGAAATATAGATGTTACAAAACGTGTTTTTTACTTTTCCAGTTATGGTAAACTGTGCAAATACACATTGTGTAAACAGCAATAATATCAAGCTGCTTGATAATTTTCTCATTCTTATAAAATTTAATAATTAATGATACGAACTTGTTATAAAGTTCATTGAAGTATATAAGAGAAAATTAAATCTGTGGAGGAGGAGTAGTATGTTCAAAAAATAAGAAGAGCGTGTTTTCTGATAATTGTTTGAAGAGAAAAATCGGTAAATGGAGAAATAAAATTTTATCATTCATCTCTGTTGATACAAATTTTTCAGAAGCATTTTTTTGCAATGATTTAATGGCTTTACTCAAATCGTTAAGGGTTTTGTTAAACACATTGTCATCAACATTTAACTGAGTATTCATTTGTTCTTCGGTAAAGTCGCGCAAACAATAACAGTATATTTTATTTTCCGTTTGTTTGGTACGAATAACATCATATTGTTTTCCGTTTACCGTTATTTCATTTTCTATTTCAGTTGTTTTAGAAAATGTAATTAACGTAAGTTGTTCATCGGGTAATGATGATGCAATTTCTTCAAGATGTTCTTGTGTGGCAATTTTCCATATGAAAAATGTAGCATAACAGCCTATAACATTATAGACAAATAGTAGCAGTAGTGACCATGAAACTATATGTTTAGCGAACTTGCGATGCATGAGTAGGCAAGTTAATTATTTGTAAAACAGGAACAACTATTTCTGTAAAAAACTTTTATCGAAATGAATTGGCGAAAAAACATAAAGCATCAACGCTCTTGAATAACGATAAACCATGGGTGAAGTAAAAATTACGGTTCCGCAAATTACAAACATATATGCCCAAAAATCGGGATTATTTCCGATGAGATAGGTGAGTGTTCCAAGAATTAAAAACATACCTGTTGTGATCACATAACTAACATACATGGCTCCCCAAAAAAATCCAGGTTCAATTTCAAAACGTAATTTACAAACTGGGCATACATCGTTCATTTCTGTAAACTTTGAAAGGTTGTAAGCTCCAAATTTAAAAATGTTACCACTTTGACATCTTGGGCATTTACATTTTAAAAGTGAGATGGTTTTATTGGGAGAATATTTTTCAGGCATAACAATTAATTTAAAAATGTAAGTAATAATTAGAGAGCCTGCTCACGCTTTTTTGCTTTTCTGTTACGATAAAATATAACACCAAAAACTGTTGCAATACTATATGGAAGTGCCAATAAATATAAAATACCGCTGTTTAATGTATTGCCTACTTCAGTTCCGTTTTTGCGAGCCTCTTCAAGTGAGGCCTTACACATAGGGCACTGAGCATTGACATCGTTTGTGATAACAATGAAACAGATAATAATGAATGTGATGATGATGAATTTTATTTTCACAACTCGAATATAAACTTGTTTGATTAAAAAGAATAATATGGTGAAATCATTAAATAGACAATCACACCTGTAACTGTCACATAAAGCCAAATTGGGAATGTCCATTTAGCAATTTTGCGATGCTTTTCAACATTTAGTTGCAATCCATAATAGAACGACAAAAGAATCATAGGTAAAATAGCAGCAGCTAATAAAATGTGTGTAATTAAAATGAAAAAATATAACGGACGAATTGGATTGTCTTTTGGAAATATTGTTTCGTCAACCAAATAATGAAACAAAACATAAGACACTAAAAATATACCCGATAAAATAAAGGTAAGAATGTTGATTCGTTTATGAGCGGCAATGTTTTTTTGTTTAATAAAATAAAATGAGATTAATAAAAGAATACTGCAAGTGCCATTAATAAAAGCATTGAGTTGAGGAAGAAAATGTGCAAACGAAGGTAATGTTTCCGGTCTTGGTAATACTTTTCTGTTTAAAACAACTACAGCTGCAAATACTACAATTGTAATAACAAGAATGAGCCTGAAATAGAATTTGTCCTTACTGTTTTGGCTTGTGGTATTCATATAACAACACTTTTATTTCTTCATTTAAACGAACGATTTCAACTTCGTCAAGTCCATTATAAATTCCTCTGATGTGATTTTCTTTATCAATTAATAACAATTGCTGGCTATGGTCAACTGTTGAGTCTTCCATTGATACAGGTAATAAAAAACCTCTTCCAGCTTTCAGAACTGATTCTTTTGTGCCAGTTGCGAAATACCATTTCTCAGGAGAGGCATTAAATTTTTTCGCATATTGATTTAATACAGAAACGGAATCGTTTTCGGGGTCAACAGTAATTGAAAGAAATTTAACTTCTGTGAATTCTTGTTCGAGAATGTTTTTGTAAACCGTTTCCATTTTAGCATTCATTTTAGGACAAACATCTTTACACGTGGCAAAGAAAAAATTGGCTACATAAATACTATTGGCAAATGTTTGTTGAGTAACAGATTTACCGTTTTGTGAAATAAAATTAAAATCGGGAACAGTATAAAAGATGGTATCCTTAATATCACTACCATTTGGTTCAACGCGTTCACCAAAATGTGGAAGTCCTCTGTATGTAGGTTTTCCGGTCTTAGCTAAAAAGTAAAGAATTAATGGAACAACAAAAATCGCAATGGCAATAAAGAAACTTAATTTGCCTCTCATTTTTTATCTGATGAAACTCGTATAATTACCTTCAATAATCATTAAAGTTATCAAATATAAAACAAATACCATTGGTACGATGATTAAATAAGGAAGCCATTTGCGTTCAAATTTCATATGCATAAAAATTCCTACAATGAAATAGGCTTTAACAACTCCAAGAATGATGAACGTTAAATTTTTATACATTGAATGTGTATTCATCAACCAAAAATAAATGGCAATATCAATAACTGTTAATCCAAATAGAATCCAGAATGTTCTCCAAATTTGCTTTTTAATATCTTTTGGTGCTTCTGTATGCTCGAGATGTTCTTCGGTGTGTTGCATTTCTTTTATATGTTAAATTTTGAATATTAAGTTTTAAATGTTTAAAGTTTTTTTACCCTGCCTACCGACAGGCAGGTTTATAATTTTTACTTTTTAATTTATAATTATATTAAATA
>CANKGI010000204.1 GCA_947481365.1 Bacteroidota bacterium
AAATTATTTGACGATAAAATTAGCATCAGTTCTTTTTAAACAACGCTTCATTTTTCTCAAAATCATACAACGTTAACCTGCGAAGTTTGTAGTACGCAACCCAAAAATCGCGCATGGTTGAGTAGTATGATGTGCGTGCTGCATCTTTATCGGTTTGTGCTATATTTAAATTAGTGATATCTATTTTACCAATAAAGTAGCGGTTTTTGGCCACTGCATATCTTTTTTGTGCAATAGTATCGGCTTTGGCCGAAATAGCCAATCGTGTTCGCAACTGCATAAATTGACCAATCTGATTCATTACATCTTGTTCTAAATTTAATTTATACAAATCGAGTTGTGCCTGCTTGGCATCCATCTGAAATTTTGCTGTACGATAATCATAACGGTTCTTTCCCCAATTCATCAACGGAACATTTAAACCAACGGAAGCACGTTGCTGGTCGAGCGGAGATTTGTATGCATCGTTAAAATTTAATGCCGATTGATTCAACCCATAACTTGCTGTAAACTCCGCATTTGGTAATCTATTCAGACTTGCTTTTTTTAACATCGCTTGTGTTTGTTGTTGATCTATTTTAAAGTTTAAAATATCACTTCTGTTTTTTGTTGCTTCGCTTATGGCAACTTCAACATTAGGTTCAAACAATGGTGGAGTAATGTCTGTGAGTAAATTTATTTCCGTATTTTTATCAGTACCCAATAATATTTTCAATTGATTTTCACTTGTTGTGAAATTTAATTTTGCCTGATCAAAACTGTTTTGAGCATTTGCCAAACGCAATTCGGTTTGCAATAAATCATCCTCACCAATTTTTCCTAAATTATATCGTCCGCGTGCCACTCTCATCAGTGTATCATTTACAGCAATATTAAATTCAGCTTGTTGCAAATCGGCACGTGCCATCACCACTTCATAAAATTTTTGTGTAATGGTAATCGAAAGATCTTCCATGCTTTCGGCATAGGTTCTAGTGTTTTGTTCGTTGCGTAATTTTGCAATTTGCCAATCAAATTTATATTGGTTAAAACGAAAAATAGGCTGAACGATTCCGGCAACCAACGGAGTACTTTGCCAGCTTGTGTAATTGTTGTTAAAAATATCTAACCTGTTTAGTCCCGAATTTAAATAAAGCAATCCACCTGTTGTTGTAATTTGCTGACTCATATTTAAAGTAGCATATGAAACAGCCTGATTTTGTTGAAGGTATTTTAACGTACCATCGTTTTGTGGAATTGAATTTACAGAGCGATTAAAGCCGGGAAGATTTCCGTTTAGCGAAAATTGTGGCAACCTATTTACCGATTGTGATTTGAATTGATATTGTCCGGCATAAAATGTATTGGTGTTTATTTGCGCTTGCAAACCTTTATCTTTTGCAATGTTAATGGCATCTTGCAATGATAAAGATAAATGTTGTTTTTGTGCCGATGCTATTTCGGCAATGAGTAAAATGATGATCGTAAATAATGAATATATTTTTTTCATAGCATAAAATTTAACCTGTTCGCATCGATTCAGCCGGATCTTGTTCGGAAGCTTTTTTAGCCGGCACTATTCCAAATATTAAACCTACACTGATGGAAATGGTAAATGAAATGAATACAGAAATTCCTGAAATGATGGTATGAATATCAGTAAAAATCTGTATAAGATAACTGAACAAAATTCCCAGTAAGATTCCAACAATACCACCTCCAACACTAATGGTTACACTCTCACTGATAAATTGTAAAAGCACATCGCGTTTACTGGCACCAATCGACATTCTCAATCCTATTTCTTTCACACGTTCGAGTACCGATGCAAGCATGATATTCATGATGCCAATACCACCAACAAGTAATGATATGGAAGCAATAATTCCCAATACGATATTGAAGAGATTTTTTGTTCGTTGTTCTTGTTTCAGTAAAAGTTCGGGAACGATAATTTCATAATTATTTACCTCATTGTGTCTGCGTTTTAGCATGCGTTGCAATACATCAACAACAGACGGAATTAATTCGCTCGAATTTACTTTTACAACAATTCTATCAAGTTGATTATCGTTGTCTTCACCGTTTTTTCTGCTTTCTTCATCTTGTCGTGCAGCAGCTTTAATACCGGCTATTGTAACAGCTCCTCGATTCCTATAACGAAGTAAAAAAGTTTTTATAGGAGTATAAACATCCATATCGGCATTTCGTACCGAAAGTTTTTGTGCCATCGATTCGTCAAGATTTTTTGATTGTAAAACACCAACTACACGCAGCCAATTATTACCGCATTTTATTTCTTTACCGATTGGCGATTCGGTACTAAAAAATTTTACTGCTACTTTTTTGCCAATGATACAAACCGGTTCGGAATAGCTTAGTTGGTAATCGGTAAACCATTTTCCATATTCGAGATTAAAGTCGAGCAAATTGAAATACGCATTTGTAACGCCAACAATTTTTCCATTTTGCTTCATTCCTTCTCGCACAAAAAGAGTTTGCAATTCGGCTTCGGTACTCAGCAGTTCAATACATGGAATTGTTTGTTCGATATTAATCGCATCTTTCATGGTTAAACCAGTTATCACCTTTTTATGTTGCGATCCACCGGCATCCAATTGTTTTTGCTCATCTTTTGTTTTTACAACAGGTTTGATGACAATATTATTTGAGCCAACTTGTTTCATTTGCTCAAGAATTTCTTGTTCGGCACCATTTCCAATTGCGAGCATGGCGATTACAGCAGCTACACCAAAAATAATTCCCAACGAGGTAAGAAAGGCTCTTGCTTTATTGGTCAGCAAAGCTTCTATCCCGTTTTTAAAATTAAAAATCAATCGCTGAAAACGCATGGTTATTTTTTTAACGATTGCAGATTCACCAAAGTAATTCCTGAAGTGTCGGAAGGAATTGAAATAAATACTTCATCATCGATGTTTAACCCTTCATTGATTACAGCACTGGTTTCGTTAAATACACCTGTTTTTATTTCTTGTTTTACAGTTTTTAATCCTGATTTTTTATATACAAAACTAATATTTCCGTTGTTGTGAATAGCTTCGAGCGGAACAGAAATAGCATTGCTTATTGTTGATGCCATGATACTGTTTGCTGTTGTCATGCTAGGCCTCAAAGTTGTGTCTACAGTTAGCACATCAACTACCACCTCAAATACTTTTGCTTCTGAGTTGGCTTTTTGTTCACCAATACTTGCCACACTTTTTACAAGTCCTTGTATTTTTTTTCCGGGTTGTGCATCTAATCCTATTTCTACTTTTTGTCCGGTTTTTACTTTCTGAATATCAACTTCACTAACGTAGGTAACTGATTCCATTGTTGATAAATCGGGCAGGTTTGCAACGGTAGGGTCCCATCCTACAGTCGAACCTACAATTTTTTTACGGCCATCCCATTCCTTCACATAAATAACCATTCCACTTTTAGGAGCTTTAACGGTTAATTTTTCGATAATTTTCATCAGCGCATCAAGTTTGGCTTTTGCCTTTTCAAGGTCGGAACCAACAATTTGCATTTTTGTAATGGATTGTTGCTTTTTGGTTTTATAATTTTCCTGTTTTTGTTCGTAATTTCTTACAGCTTTTTCAAAGTCAATTTCGGCTTGCCTTAATACTGCAGGTGGTTCATAAATTGATTGTTCTTTTATTAATTTTTTTTCCTCCACCGCATATTTCAAGTTCAGCAATTCATCTCTCGCATCGCGCATAGAGAGTGTGGTATCAAGCTGTGTTTGCGTAAATTCAGATTGTTTTTTATTTACATTCAGTTGTTCCTCATTTACCTTGGTCATGATTTCTGTTTTATCAAGCTCGGCAACAAAATCGCCTTCTTTAACACTTGTTCCTTCAGTTATCAGATTTGTAATTTTTATTTGCCATATACCCAAAGTTCTAAGTTCAGATGTAGGAGCCATTACTTCAGTATAATTTTTTGCACGAAGTTCACCTGAATTGGTAACAACCACTTCAAAGTTTCCTTTTTTTACAACATATGTTATAGCAGTCTTTGAGGCTTTTGCCGAATAGAAATAGTAGAATACGATTACCGATATGAGGGCAAAAGCAATAAGCAGATAACGTTTATTAATTTTCATATTCAAAAAAAACATAGGGTGTTTTACAAAACGAATGTAAAACAAGTTTAGCATAAAATACACCAGAGAAATTATTCGGTTGAGTTAATTCCTAATTCAGCTAATTCATTACTAAGTCGCTTTTCCCAAATTATAAATTTACCATTTTTCCAAACATCGTTTACCATTTGTTTTTCCAATCTATCGTATGCAAGTAAATAGCCTTGTTTAATTTTTTCAACTTCATTTCTGTGCAAACAAGGTTCGTCAATTTCATTTATTTCTTCTTCTAATTTTTTTGAATAAATAAACGTGAGTTTACACATCAGCCTCATCAGTGTTTCTAGTTCAAGAGATGTTTTTACATCAGCATTTGCCCACGATGCCCAAATATCAAACAGCGGCAAACAAACATATTTTAATTGACCGTCTGAACATGCAGAAAGAAAATAAATATTAAAATACAAACCAGCAACCGCTTTACCACCTTGGGTTAACACAAAACTATCGTTAGTTAAAATAGTCGCACTA
>CANKGI010000205.1 GCA_947481365.1 Bacteroidota bacterium
ATTATTAATTAATGGAGCGGCAAAAAAGCTCATAATTAAAAATGATTCAAATGTTACGGATACGATTTTAAAACCCGAAGAGGAATTATTTTAAGCTAAATAATTTCGTCAATCACATAACTCGGGCGCTTACGAGATGCTTCTAAGTTTCTCCAAAGATATTCTCCGATAATACCGATGGATATCATTTGAAAGGCTGAAACTACCAGAAAAACAACCATCATCGTGGTCCAACCCTCTACATTGATTAATCCAAATATTTTTCCGCAAACAATAACAACTGAATAAATCATTGCAATCATTCCAAGCAACAAACCACCAAAAGTAATAGCACGTAATGGAAAATATGAAAACGAAACAAATGAATCGATAAATAATTTGATACGTTTATTCATCGTCCATTTTGATTTGCCATGTACACGTTTTTTTCGGGTATATGGAATGGCAACAAAATCATAATTAAGCCATGCAAGTAAGTAAAGCGAGTTGGTGTTTTTTTCCTGCATTTCTACAACCTGTTCGCGAAGTTGTTTGTCAAACAAGCAATAATCGAAACCACCATCAGGCAAATTGGGTAATGCAAATCGTTTAATCAGTTTTTGATATTGGTTGGCTAAAAGCCTTGAGAAAAAAGCATCTTCGCGATTCTCACGATTGGCTACCACCAGTTTTATTCCTTTCAACCAATATTCGTACATTTTAAACATCAGGGAGGGTGGATCTTGTAAATCGGCAGCAATTACCACATTGCAATCGCCTGTCGCCTGTTTCATTCCCGCTAAAATTGCATTATACGAACCAAAATTCCCTGATAGTTTTACGATTTTAACATTTGAAGGATATAAGGCTTTGAATTTTTTCAATTCGCCAAGAGTATTGTCTTTACTGCCATCATCAATCATCACATATTCAAATTCAACATCAGACGGAAATAATTTTTCAGTTTCCATCAACTCATTTACTGTTGAAGGAATATTTTCTTCATTGAAATAGCACGATATAATAACAGATAATTTTGGCATCGAAAGTTTCTCTCAAATGTTTACACAAACATAATTCAAATCATAAATTATTGTAACTTAAAATATGAGTAGTACAGCCAAGTTTATAACCCAATTTTTCCCAAGTGTAAATCACAGCTCTATTGGTTGATTGAGTATTCATATAAATATATTCGGCACCTTCATTGTATAAATGGTATGTCATTTCACTCACCAGTTTTTTGTACCAACCTTTATTTGTTTGAGCTGAAACAGCCGATAAAACCATTTTTGAAATATTGATTTTATTTTTTGTCCAATCGTCTTTTAAATAGTTGGCAGTTAAAAATGAATCGGCCGGAATACCTGTTTCATCAGGAACAAGCACAACATCTGCAAAACCTTTTATCGATTGCTCGATGTATGTTGCTAAAAACTCATCGGCAATTTCTTTTGAAAAAACTGGGTCGGCATGAAAGCGGTCAAAATCATTTCTCATCACTCTAGCAACACGTTTTAAGTTTTCAGTATCTGAAAGATTTGCTTTTCTAACGGCATATCTTTCATTATTAAAAGCACTGAGATTTCTTCTGAAATAGGTAAGTCGTGTTTCAATTAAATTAAATGAATTTGATGTTATTGCTTTTAGCAGTAAAATATCTTCCGAAGGAATTTCGATAAAGCAATATTTTTTTTCAGATGAAATGATATTTAAAAATTCACGAACAGCATTTTGCAGCATTCCAAAATTTTGATGCGCATACAAAACGTATTTTAATTTTATCGTATTGATGCCAAAATACTGTGTGTCCCAGGATAATTTTGTAACGTAAAATTGATGTAATTGCCCATCACAAGTTATTTTATAGACATTGTTGTTGTTTTCATTTTCGAAGTTTATAATGACATTTTCAACACAATTTTTGAATTGAATTTCTTTTGAGAAATCATGAATAAAATTGTAAGGCGAATAATAAAATAATTCGTTGCTACGAGCCGAAATAAGATCTGTCAAATCGTTCATGTTGCGTAACGATTAAACTTTTACTAATTTAAAAACATAATGATGTTTCCAAGGAAAGGAAGGACGAACATAGCCTTCGAAAGCTACATTGAATTCTTGATTTATAAATTCGTTTTTGTATTGATTATACGAACGAAAATTTAATGGGATCAACACATCTTTTTTGAGTTTGTTGAATACAAAATCTTCAGCCATGATGTATAATTTATCTGGCAGATTGTGATACATTTCTTCAACCAAAATGACAGAACCACCTTTTTTAGTAACACGTTTCAATTCGCTTAAAAAATATTCGGGATCGGGTGTATGATGCATCACTGCTGATGCTACGGCATAATCAAAAGTGTTATCATCAAACGGAATTTTTTCTCCATCGTATTTCAAAAAAGAAATGTTTGGAAATTGAGTGAGTAAATTTTTATCAAAGTTCTGGTCTTCAATTACGTCAATTCCGGTGATTTTAGTTTGTGGTAATTTTTCGGCAATTCGTTCGGCCAAATACATATTGCCTGAACCAAAATCCAAGATGTTTGCATCAGGTTTCTCCATTAATTTCAAAATGAAATCGGCAATCGAAAACGATCGTTGTTTGGAAAGTTTTTTATAAAAAGAAAGACTAGCTATAAACATTTAGAAATTAATTTTTTCGTCAACAATATATTCTGGCCTGTTTTTAACTTCATCCAAAATATTACCAATGTATTCGCCCGCAACACCTATTGTTACAAGCTGCACACCACCAAAGAAAATAATGATGATAACAGTTGATGCCCAACCCCGAATGAGGGGCATGCCTAATAATTGCTGTATAAAAACCCAAACCGTTAATACAAGCCCGATAATGATACTAATTAAACCTAAGGTTAACGATAGTTTTAAAGGTTTTTTCGAAAAATAAAACACTGCGATAAATGCAAGTTTTAGCATTTTACCAAGCGGATATTTTGTTTTTCCTTTTAATCTCGCAGCACGTGTGTAGTAAAACGATTCTTGTTTAAACCCCATCCAGCTTATTAAACCTCGTATATATTTATTTTTTTCTTTAAAGGAATTAAATGCATCAATTACTTTTCTGTCGATAAGTCTGAAATCTCCCGAATCAACACGCAATTCAACATCAGAAAGATTATTGAGTAACCGATAAAATATTTTTGCAGTAAGTTTTTTAAAGAAGTTTTCTCCTTCTCTTTTTTGCCTAACACCATTTACGACATTGCATTTTTTTTCCTGATACAGTTTATACATTTCAGGAAAAAATTCTGGTGAATCTTGAAGGTCAGCATCAATAATAAATGCGATATCTCCTTTGCACTCGGCAAGCCCAGCAGTTACTGCAGCCTGATGTCCGAAGTTACGTGAGAAGTGTAAAATTTTAATTGAAGCATCTTCTTTGGCAAAATTTTGAAGGATGAAAAAAGTAGCATCTGTACTTCCGTCATCAATAAAAATAATTTCATATCCATTATTCCAACCACCACCCAAAGCATTTTTTACGCGATGGTAAGTGTCGGCAATAATTTCCTGCTCGTTTAAACATGGAATAACAACTGAAACAAATGGACTATTCATCATATTTTGATATGCAATAATAATGGTTACGATGAAAGAACAGAAGTATAAAATTAGAACTTTGTCATGCCGAGGCACGAGGCATCTGCTTTGGCTGTGGATTTGAGATATGTATGAACTTGTAAAATCGGCAATCACAAAGGCAGATCCTTCGCTGCGCTCAGGATGACAAAGGTTTGTCATGCCGAGGTACGAGGCATCTGCTTTGGCTGTGGATTTATGATGTGTATGAATGGGTAAAATATCAGCAAACGTATTGGCAGAAACTTCTCCCGCAATGGCGGAATCAGTTAGACAGAGCTATTTCAAAGGATTCTATTTCGGTTTCAAATTATCTCTTCTTTGAAAAATATTTTTAGGAGGCCATTCTTCGCAGACTTCTTCGTTTAAGAATTTCCATTCTTTATTAAAATCTTCAACCAAATCATTTTTTTTCTTTCTAGTCCAACCCTTTATTTGTTTTTCTCTAGCTATAGCATCAAATACATACTGATATCGTTCAAAATAAACTAGACAATAACAATGATATTTTCCTGTGAATGTTTCCGGATTTCCACGATTTAAATAATGCTCATTTATCCTTTCAGAAAGATCATTTGTCATTCCTGTATATAAAACAGAGCGAGATCTGTCTGTAACCATATATACATAGTAGTTGTGTTGTTTCATTATACAAACTTAGTAAAATTTTGTCATGCCGAGGCACGAGGCATCTGCTTTGGCTGTGGATTTAAGATATGTATAAATGGGTAATATCGGCAATCACAAAGGCAGATCCTTCGCTGCGTTCAGGATGACAAAGGTTTGTCATGCCGAGGTACGAGGCATCTGCTTTGGCTGTGGATTTATGATGTGTATGAATGGGTAAAATATCAGCAAATGTATTGGCAGATCCTTCGCTGCGCTCAGGATGACAAAGTTTTGTCATGCCGAGGTACGAGGCATCTGCTTTGGCTGTGGATTTATGATGTGTATGAATGGTTAAAATATCAGCAAGCGCAA
>CANKGI010000206.1 GCA_947481365.1 Bacteroidota bacterium
AAGTTATAACAGTTGCCGAAAATAATCTCATCATGCCTCCAAAATCAACTTGGATTGAACCTAAACTAAGAACAGGTTTAATTATTTACGAAACAATCTGATTACTTCTTAAAATAGTTTCGATATAAACTTGGTATTTAATGCGAATGACTATTTTCGTTTTTAAATGTTATCGCAAAAACATATTTCTGTTTTATTGTTATTTTTTTTTAGTGCTACAATTTTATCAGCACAAGAGAGAAGTAATAATCAATACTGGGCAACAGCGGGTATTGGTTCGGGAACATATTTTTTACATGGAACATTGTCTGGTCATTACAAATGGAACGAACATATTTTTGGCATGAATATGTGTGCAGGTTATACGCCAAACATTTCGAATAAAAGTCATTCGGATGAAGTTGGAAATATTGCATTAACTTATGGTCGCGACTTAGTTTATGGACAAACATCGTTTCAGCTTAGTGCAGGTCCGGCATTGGTTATGGGGCAAAAACAAATTAATATTGACGGAGTTATTTCTGATAAAAATGCCGGTTTTAAAACAGCAGGATTATTCTTAGCATTAAATTTACCCATGTACCAAAAATCAAATTTTGCTTTTGGTATCAGTATTCAATCAAATATCAATTCAGAAAGTTCATACCTCGCATTATTATTTACAGGTACCTACGGAAAAATTAAACAATGAACACAAAAGAACAAAAATTAGAAGCCTTCTCGCGATTACTCGATATCATGGATGAGCTTCGCGAAAAATGCCCATGGGATATGAAACAAACCAACGAAAGTTTGCGTCATTTAACCATTGAAGAAACATACGAACTTGCCGATGCAATTATATTGAACGACTCAAAAGAAATAAAAAAAGAGTTGGGAGATGTATTGCTACACATTGTATTTTATGCCCGAATAGCAAGCGAGAAAAACGAATTTGATATTGCCGATGTGCTGAATAGTTTATGCGAAAAATTGATCAATCGTCATCCGCATATTTATGGTGATGTGATAGTGGAGAATGCCGAACAGGTAAAAGAAAACTGGGAACAGATAAAATTAAAAGAAGGAAATAAATCAGTATTAAGTGGTGTAAGCAAAGGAATTCCTTCAATTGTAAAAGCTTTGCGCATGCAAGAAAAAGCAGCACAGGTTGGTTTTGATTGGCCAACTGCTGATGAAGTATGGGCTAAAGTTGATGAAGAATTATTGGAACTAAAGGAAGAATTTAAAGTTAATCGTTCGTCAGAAAAAACCGAAAAAGAATTTGGTGATTTTATTTTTTCATTGATCAATCTAGCTAGAAAATATGACATCAATCCTGATGATGCACTCGAAAAAACGAACTTAAAATTTATTCAACGTTTCCAGCATATTGAAAAGAGAGCTGCCGAAATAAATAAAAAATTAATTGATATGACATTGGAAGAAATGGATGTGTTTTGGAACGAAGCAAAGAAAATTGGAAAATGATTACTTTGTTTACTAAAATCCTAGTCCGATTACAATACCATTTCTCATCTGATTTCCATTTTCAAATGAGGTAAAAAAATCAATTCTCAATATTTTAAAAACATGTTCGATGCCTGCTCCTATCTCAATATAATTAGGTGATGTAGGTGTTTTTAAATAATTAAAAGTGAATACTTCCTGTAATTTTAAATTTCTAATTAGTGGAAATTTATTCAAAATAAATCCGTTGAAGTGATGCTCATAATGTGCTTCAATGTATTTTTGTTTACTACTGTATTTGTAGTAATCGAGTAATTGAAAACCGCTATATTCTTTTAAAGAAAAAATTGTTTGGTTACCATTGAAATGCTGGTAATCCATAAAATACATTTTTGCATTATTCATAAAATAACCTGTACGAATGTTATAATACGATTCGCCAAATAAATTAAAATCCAAATCCTGACTGACACCAAAATTGACTAAGTCAAAATCAACATCCGAACCTGCAAAATTTAACCCCTTAACATATCCAATATTTAACACCGGATACTTTGAAGGGAAATTGTACCTGCGGTATGGTCGTGTTATATATTTTTGAGCAAAATGAATTTCAAAATCGAGTTTCGATACGAATGCTTGATTGGGTGCAAAATCAAATTGCTTCACTTCATTGTTAACCGGAATATTTGATGTAAAACTTCGCCCATTGATATCATTAAAAGTAAAATTAGTTTGATTTGCCAACGAACTTCTTCTGGCATATTCGGCAGAAACACTCATCCTAACACCATTTAGCACATTTCTTCCAAACGAAGCTTTTATGTATTCCTTTTGAAATTCTTTCAAATAATTTTGCTTGGCAAGTAACGTGTAAGCACTATTTAATATTGGCGTAATCGGAACATCTCCATTAAATTGCTGAACAAATGAACCTCCGCTTACATTCCATCGGGTATAGTAAAATTGTTCGGGTTCGTAAGAAAAATTTATTCTGCCATAAGCCCTATTTGACGCAAATCCATATCGACATTCAGGTACCAATTCATATTTACTGTAATCATCAAATGTCTTTGATATTCTTAACTCGGGATTAAACACCAAACCTTCAACAGTATTATACTGTATGATTGAATAAATGGGCTTTATCGAATATTTCTTTTTATAAAAACTATGATCAAACGTATATCCGCTAATAAACAAATTCGTCCAATCGAATTTATTATTTACTCTGTCAAGAGAATCCATGTATGGTTTCGATTCTTCAAGAATTCTGACACTATCTTTCTGTTTGTAATCAAGCAATTCTTCGTTGGTAAGCGGAACAGGTCTAACACTATCCCATGTTGCATCATCGGTTTTATTTGCTTTTTTATCAATTGCCAATAATTCATTGTTAAAAAATTTCTTATCAAAAAAAGTAGTATCAGTTTTTGCTTTCCGTTTAACAACTTTAACTCGTTCAACCTTTTTAGTTTCGGGAACTCGTTGGTCGGCTATGATTTTATTTTGTTGTTTTGAATAAAACTCATTGGGATACATCGACCTGGTTTTGTACTTAGAATATAAAGCAACAAAATAACCGTTACCTCTAAATCCATAAGCTTCTAACTGAAAAATAAATCGTTGCGAAACAGGCATCCACACTCCTCCCTCCTGCTCAGCATAATTTTGTTTGATGTATAATGTATCAATAAATTCAACACCCGAAAGTTTGCTTATCATCAAATCAGTTGAGTGAATTCTCCAACTGTCTTTTACAATATATATGTAACCCCGAAAAACAGGATCGTGCTCACGTTTAGGAATTATTTTTATTTTAAAAACTGTTAAACCATTCTCTTTAAATTCTCCATCGAGTTTGTATTTATACGATAAAAAAGCATCCGATGCCAAAGGTGAAACAAATCCTCGTTCGTTCAACTTATATGAATTTACAATATTCTCGTAGAGATTAAATTTAATGGCACTTGCCCTGTTAAAACTGAATGCTTTATTACTTCCACTCACTTTACTACTTATCATTTTCTCCCTAAATTTTTCGGGTTGCTGATAATTTAACTCGGAGTAAGATTCTGTTAAATAAATAATGCCTGGTTTAATTTCGGGAGGAACTTTGATCAGCAATACTCTTTTGGGAACTGTTGTTAATCGCTGCATCCCTTTAATGTAAACATTACACGAATATTCTTTGGGTTCAAACAAATAAACTTTTCGCATGGCCATTGCCTGCCTGATGATGGGATATGCAGGATCTTCGGCAGTGGCATTTACATCAACTTCTTTAAGCGTATATTTTTCCGACTCGAGCTTAATATTTAATAGAATTGTCTCGTCTTTTTTTACACTTACACTTTCTGATTTGGTTTTATATCCTATGTACTGAAAGTAGATATCATATTTTCCTTCATCAATTTTTAACTCATAAAAACCATCATCATTACAGGTTGTTCCGATGTTTAGAGATTTGATATATACGTTTGCGAAACTGAGTGGTGCATTATTCTCATTTACAATTCGTCCTTTTATTATTGCCGCAAATAATTGATTTGAGCATAACAAAAGGCAACACATTAATGTATAAAATGTAATTGTTTTCATACAATGTGTAATATATAATTTAGTTGTATTTTTTGTGAAAAGATTTTTACCTCATCAACGTAACCGAGCCAGAATATTTGTATGTTTTACTACTGTATGATGTAGCATTGATTTGATAAATGTAAACATCCTGCTGACATTCGATTCCATTATTATTTATTCGTCCGTTCCAACCTTCTATCAAATCATTTGCACCAAAAATACGATGGTAAACTTGTTGTCCCCATCTGTTAAACACAAATATCTCAATCGTTTGAAATCCTTTTGCAGCCGGTTTAAATGTCGAATTACATTCCATGTCTCCGTTAGGACAAGGTGTTTTCTTTCCATCTAAATCTGTTCCTGGATAAAATGCATTCGGAATAAACACGGTGATATCAGGGTTTATTGTTACCGATTTTGTAAATTCATTCACACAACCATACTCAGTAGTTACCTGTAATTTTATCGGTTTCACTCCAGTTTCCGAAGCAAAGTTTATTCCCTTAGGATTGCA
>CANKGI010000207.1 GCA_947481365.1 Bacteroidota bacterium
GAAAGTGATGGATGACAAAGCGCAACTCCAAAAAGACAAAGCTGCCGGAAATAAAGATGCAGTGAAAGCAGATAAAGAAAAGCTTAAGGCAGATAAAGCAAAATTTAAAGCGGATAAAGCTGAGCATTTAGCTAATAAAGAAGCCCGTAGAGCAGAAAGAGCAGAAAGAAAAGAAATGCATCATCGCAATAAGTAATCAATAATTAGTAAAATCACCGGATATATCGTCCGGTGATTTTATTGAAAACATATTTGAAAATTAGGTCACATTCGGATTGCTGATTCACCAGCCAATGTAAAAGTTGATATTGTGAGAGCCTATTTACCTGCCGATTCAATATGTGGTGTACATAAAAAAGCCAAGTAGCATTTTTATACACTGTTGGAAACAAATTTTTCAGACCATGTAACAGTTTATCTTAATCCTGCTCAGAATTTCATTAATATTGATTTGCCAAATGAGATATTGCTAACACATGCAACCTTAATTGACACATTATGGCAAGTTTTACAAAATTCAATATCGAAAAATACAGCTATTGGTAGTATTCATAATGGTTTTTATTTTTTACATATTAAAACAACACAATTTGATGTAAATAAAAGAATCTTCATACTTAGATAGTAATCGTTTAACAGCACTTAAAAATTAGTCGATGAGAAAATTTATAACGCTAAGATTGTATTTTTTACAATTGTTAGTTTCTGCATCTTTTAACACATATGCACAAGATAGTTCTAGAACTTTTTGGGATGGGTTCTTTATGAATACAGATTATAGCAAACCATTTGTTTCTGAAATTCACAGCACACAGTGCAAAGTTGAATTAGGCTTTAATAAAGTTGAATCGGAATTTGATTTACTGGAAGAGAAAAGCAGGTTTCAGAGACCAATGGTAGAACTGCACTTAGGTTTTGAAGCACCGCTGTATGCCAGTGGTTATGGTATTAAAGGGAGTAAAAAAAATTGGGGGTTTGGATTAAGATTGCCTTTAAGTATACATGTTTTAGAAGATATGTGGGGGCCTGAAACAGCACCGGTAATTAACACAGATTACCGATTTGGTGCACCACGATTTGTAGCTATTCGAAAAATTTCAGGTAATCGGTTTATAAAAAACATTTCATTTTCATGGATACCCATGTTTCATGAGTGTACTCATTTGGGAGATGAAATTACAATATATCGGATGGATGAAAAATTTCCGATAACCAGAATAAATGTATCTTACGAATACACCGAATTTCAAGTTACATTGAACGACCCAGAGAAGTCGACTGATAATTGTCATTCATTAAAATTAGGGCTAGTTTACAGATTAAGCGATAGAGGACAGGGTTGGTTTAGTGCACGTAAAAATGTGGAAATAACCCAAGATATAAATATTCCTACAAGTGCTTATAGGGCTGAATATTATGTCGATTATCAATATCAAAGAAATAAAGGTTTCTTAGCTAGTAAGCGATGTGTCAATATTTTTTCACTTGAAGTTAGAAACCGATTAAGATATGGGTATCCGTTGTACAGAAAATTAAACGGTATATGGGAAACAAAAGAAATGAAAGAAACGATGGTGTTTTGTTTTAATTTTTATGCAGGTTATAAGTTTCTGCCAAACATAAATGAGAATAGCCATTCGGTGAGTTTACTTTTTCATGCTTATAATGGAATAAATCCTTATGGTCAATTAAGAAATTACTCGAGTTATCCGTTTTTTGGAATTGCTTTAACATATGAACCGTAGAATTATTTAATATGAATAATCATCAAAAAACGAAGTCAATATTTATTTTAGTTGTTGCTATTATTTTACATTATTCAATATAAGAAAATATTTATTTTAAATGCCTAATGAATTCGGATAGCATGATGGTTTAGAAATAATAATCTGAAATAATAAGTCTATCATTACAAACCTTACTTTAATATATTGCGGAAGAGCAAGGATTGTTTTTACAAGTAAAATAAATTAGAAAAAATATGTGTTTTTCGGCAGGGGCAAGTTTTAGTGCAAGCGTGGTTCTTGCTGTTACCGGAGTTCTTACATTAAAAAAAGCAGAACACAAACAGCAATATTTATTTGCAAGTATTCCACTCCTTTTTGCCATACAACAATTTATTGAAGGCTTCGTGTGGTTATCGCTTTCAAACACAGATTATGCTTTTATAAATACTGTTTCGGTTTACGGGTTTCTGATTTTTGCACAAGTAGTGTGGCCATTTTGGCTTCCACTTTCTATTTTAATATTAGAGCAAAAACCTATTCGGAAAAAAGTGATTACTTATTTAACCATTGTAGGTGGTGCGGTTTCTGTTTTTCTTGCATTTTCACTTGTTTACTATCATCCATTAGCGCAAATTGTTTCGTGTCATATTCAGTATAAGTTATCATTTCCATTGGCATCGTTTAAGTTTAGCGAGATATTTTATTTTATGCCAACGGTGCTTCCATTATTTATTTCGAGCATTAAAAGAATGTGGGTTTTTGGTATAGCAATTTTTGTATCCTATGTCGCAACTGAAATATTTTATACCGAATTTGCCCTTTCAGTATGGTGCTTTTTTGCAGCCATTTTAAGTGTGATTATTTATTATACAATTAGTAAAATAACCGAAGGGAACAGGAAGGATAAAATGAAGCAATGGTGGAAAGAGTGAATGAGAGAATTAGTGAATGAGAGAATTAGTGAATGAGAGAATTAGTGAATTAGTGAATGAGAGAATTAGTGAATTAGTGAATGAGAGAATGAGTGAATTAGTGAATGAGTGGATGAAATTTATATCAATTTAGTCATTAGTGTTGGCATTTTTCCTATCATCATATAATCATCTAATCAAATTATCAATCAACCACATCAATGTGAAGCAATGGCATAAATAGAAACTATTATTTCTTCTCGGTTATTTGCACTTCGACAATTCGAAACCTTTTTCGTTTTACTTAACACTATTTGGTTGTATAAATACAACCTACATTATCGTCAAATCAACCTTTTTTCTATCAACTATATTCTGTCAATAAAGCAAATAGCAAAAATGAAATAGAAAATATTGAGAAAGTGCTACTATATTTATTACGAAAACATACTCACATTGATTTTATTTAAACACTTTCAATGTTATCATTTATCCTATATTTTCTAATTCAAGCATCTACCTATGTATAACGCACTAAAAAATATGACTTAGCAATACGCACTGTATCATTCATTTTTATTTCAATTTAAATAAATACAACACAATTCATCTCCTCATTATTATTTGGTTTTCTTTGCATGATCATAAATGATGAAAAACGAAAAACTATTTGCATGGCTCGCATTTGCAGCAGTTGCCTTTTTTTGGGGCACTACATTTTTTGCTATACGAATAGGCGTTCGTAGTTTCCCACCAATGCTTATGGCAGGTTTCAGACATACCATAGGAGGAGTGTTAATCTGTTCGTATTTCTTGATAAGAGGATATAAAATACCCAATGCTGATTCATTAAAAATATTTACGATTGTTGGTTTTTGTATGCTGGTTATTGGCAACGGCCTTGTAACTTGGGCAGAGATTTATATTTCGAGTGGATTGGCTGCATTAATTTGTTCGCTTACGCCAATATGGATTGTATTGATAAATGTTGCAGTAAATAAAGATGAAAAAATTTCGAAAATAGCCATTGCTGGTTTGGTCGTTTGTTTTTTTGCGCAGTTACTTATTTTTAATGATAACCTCAAAGATTTTACAAACCCGAATTACACACTCGGAATTATTTTTATCATGATAGCAAACCTCTCGTGGGCAATAGCCATGATATATTCTAAACGTCAAAAAGAAAATGTGCATGCACTTTTTGGTGCAGGAATACAAATGCTGATAGGAGGAGTAATGCTTGATATAATTGGGACAGTAAAAGGAGAGTGGGTTGGTTTAAATCCTACATCCGATGGCATTTGGGCACTTGCATATTTGTTGGTATTTGGTTCAATTATCGCTTATGGTGCATTTATGTATGTGCTTAAAAAGTTGCCTACAACCATTGTTTCAACTTATTCATATATCAATACCATCGTAGCTGTAATTTTAGGTTGGTTGTGGCTTGATGAAAAATTAAATGCAATTACTGGTATTGCTGTTTTGCTAACAATTGCCGGAGTATGGATGGTGAATAAGAGCATTAAAAAATCGGTATAAAAAAAGATTGGGCTAAAGCCCAATTTACCTAAATGCAATTAACACTACGACCTAAAGGTCGTGGCAATTGATAGCCCCCGCTTCAGCTTAAATTTATAGCTCAAGTTTGAGTTGTAACTTCTTTATCTGTTTCTCAAATTTTGTATCGGGATCGGTGTTGAGGTTTGAAACCGAAATACCCAGCAAACGAATTGCCCTCATTGGCTTTTCGGGGTTTTCTAAAAGGGTAGAAGCAACTTCAAAAAGTTCGTCAACCGTAGAAATAAAATGATCAATTGTTTTGCTTCTCGTATTCACAATAAAATCATTGTACTTTATTTTTAAGGTTAATGTTTTACCAAA
>CANKGI010000208.1 GCA_947481365.1 Bacteroidota bacterium
AATGAAACTGGATTCTAGTTTAAATCGTATTTGGCAAAAACCGCTTTCTTTTGGATTGCTAAAGTCTGTTTGTGTAACTAACACTGGATACATAATAGGTTCTGGTAGAAGCATAACATTTGATTCAGCAGGTTATCATCTCTATGTTATTAAAATGGATAGTAATGGTAATTATGTACAAACAGGAATAAATGATGCTTCGACTTCGCTCAGCACTATAATTAATTTGTACCCAAATCCATCATCAGGCAAAATTCATATACAAACAAAAAATAATGAGCCCATCAACACTTTGAAGTTGTTTGATTTTACAGGCAAAGAAATAAACATTTCAATTCCAGAAACACATTCTACCGAAATAACTATTGATGCAACAAATTTGAAATCCGGAATTTATTTTATGATGATAAATGGAGTTGCTCACAAAATTGTGAAGGAATAAATTTCTTCAATCTTAATCAAAATCTTCTGTCGATAATTGTGCTTGCCTGAGAATAGAACGAAAAGTACCAACAGGTATTTCTTTTCTTTCGGCAGGAATAATGACTGTTAGCGTGGGATTGCCTGTTTTTCTGTATTTAAGATGACTTCCTTTTTGTGAAACAAAACTAAAACCATTCTTGGCTAATATTTTTAAAATTTGACTTGATGAATAGAGTTTAGGCATGGTGCATTTTTCTGTCGATTATTTCGGGATGCTCGATTTTTTGAAACGCGTTTATATTCGAGTCTTCAAAAAATAAATCAAGGGCTTCGTCTAAATTTTTCAAAGCACTTTCTTTAGTATCTCCAAAACTGCTCACATCAACATTTAAGCATTGAGCTACAAAATACTTCCCTTCCTGCCATACAACGTTTTTTACATGTAGTGTTTTCATAAAACAAATATATTGAAAAAAAATAGAACTTTATTTTATGATGATTAATGGTGTTGCTCATAAAATGATTAAGCAATAAAAATACTTTCATTCAACAAAAAAGCGAATCAAAAATTTGATTCGCTTTTTTTATTTCATTACTCAAATAAATTACATCGATGATGCTGGTTTATTTTTATACAACGGAAACATTTCCATCATGCTGTTTACTTTTTTGCTAACTTCTTTGAGGTTGTTTTCATCTTCTGGTTTCATAATCACGCGGTCAATTAATTCAATAATCTGTCCCATTTCTTTTTCTTTTAAACCACGTGTGGTAACAGCAGCACTTCCGATACGAATACCCGAAGTTACAAATGGAGAACGATCGTCAAACGGAACCATATTTTTATTAATGGTAATATGTGCGCTTACCAAAGCATTCTCGGCAGCTTTACCAGTTATATTTTTATTATGAAGGTCGATAAGCATTAAATGATTATCCGTTCCACCCGAAATAATTTTATATCCGAGAGCAACCAAAGCTTCGGCCATTGCGGCTGCGTTTTTCTTTACCTGAATGATATAATTTTTGTACTCATCAGTTAATGCTTCGCCAAATGCAACAGCTTTTGCGGCTATCACATGCTCGAGCGGACCACCTTGCGTACCAGGAAAAACAGCACCATCCAACACAGCACTCATCATTTTTATTTCGCCTTTAGGTGTTTTTTGTCCAAATGGATTTTCAAAATCTTTTCCCATCATAATTACTCCACCACGTGGCCCACGTAATGTTTTGTGTGTGGTTGACGAAATGATATGACAATGTTTTAAAGGATCGTTTAGCAAACCAACGGCTATCAATCCGGCAGGATGAGAAATATCGGCAAGCAATAATGCACCAACCGAATCGGCAATTTCACGCAAACGTTTATAATCCCAATCACGCGAGTATGCAGATGCACCACAAATAATCAGCTTTGGCATTTCGCGTTTTGCTGTTACTTCTACTTTATCCCAATTAATGGTTCCGGTACTTTCTTCAACTCCATAAAATGAAGGCTTGTATAATTTTCCCGAAAAATTTACAGGAGAGCCATGCGTTAAATGTCCGCCATGCGAAAGATCAAATCCTAAAATTTTGTCTCCTGCATTTAAGCAACCCAGCATCACAGCTGCATTTGCCTGTGCTCCGCTATGCGGCTGAACATTTGCCCATTCGGCACCAAATAATTTTTTAACTCTTTCGATAGCAAGATTCTCTACCACATCAACCACTTCGCAACCGCCATAATATCTTTTGCCCGGTAAACCCTCGGCATATTTATTGGTGAGCACAGAGCCCATGGCTTCCATAACTTGCTTGCTTACAAAATTTTCGGAAGCAATAAGTTCTAAACCATGCTCCTGTCTTTCATTTTCTTTTTGTATCAGATCGAAGATTTGTTTGTCTCTTTCCATAATAATTTAATCATATTTGAAGTGCAATTTAATGAATTGGTATTATTGCAAAAGCGTTATTTTTGAAATTTATATCATAAATTTATTTTAATGAAAGCAATCATTCCAGTAGCAGGTATCGGTACACGTTTACGTCCGCATACACATACACAACCAAAGGCACTTATACCCATTGCAGGAAAGCCAATTCTTGCTCATATTGTCGATTCACTCATCCATGCCGGTATCAAAGAATTTGTTTTCGTAATTGGGTATATGGGCGATAAAATTGAGAATTATATTAGCAAACATTACCCAGATATTAAGGCCGATTATGTGATTCAAACAACAGGACGTGGTACCGGTTACGCCATCTATTTAGCAAAAGAATTTATCAAAGATGAAATTTTAATTGTGCTTGGCGATACTATTGTTGATGCTGATTTGATGCCGGTTTTAAAAAGTGATGAAACATTGCTGGGTGTGAAAAAAGTGGATGACCCTCGTTTGTTTGGTGTTGCCGAAATTAATGATGATGGTTCGATTAAAAAGTTGGTAGAAAAACCGATGATACCAAAATCAAATCTTGCATTGGTAGGAATTTATAAAGTGAAAGAAGGAGCTAAATTGGTTGAAGCATTAAATTATCAGGTTGATAATAAAAAAATGAGTCATAATGAATACCAGCTTACCGATGCCTTGATGCACATGATTGAGCTAGGTGTGAAGATGAAAACATTTAACGTTGACAATTGGTTTGATTGCGGAAAAAAAGAAATTCTGCTCGAAACAAATTCGATTTTGTTGAAGCGTTTAAATTATGATCATACTGCTTACCGATATGAAAGTACAATTATTATTCCTCCGGTTTTTATTGGCGAAAATTGTAAAATTACCAATTCGATTATTGGTCCGAATGTGAGTATTGGCGATAATACCATAATGAATTATGCCATATTAAAAGATAGCATAATCGGGCCGTATGCTCAAATTGAATATGCTATTTTAGATCATTCGATTATTGGCAATGATGCGATGTATAAAGGTTTAAAACAGAGTTTGAATATTGGTGACAGCACTGAAATTAACTTTGGGTAGATAGTCATTCCGTCCCGATAATTATCGGGATCGTTTCGGAATCTCGCTATGAAAACAGGGTACGTTTATATTTTAACGAACAAATCGCGAAGTACTTTATACATTGGTGTAACTAGTGATTTAAAACGGAGAATTGTAGAACACGAAATGTTCATCGGTTCGAAATTTACGAGTAAATACAATTTAAATATTTTGGTTTTTTTTGAAGAATTTTCTGATATGAACCAAGCCATAGCGAGAGAAACACAATTAAAAAACTGGCATAGAGAATGGAAGTTTAATTTAATAAAAATGACCAATCCCAAGTTAGAAGAATTAGAAACTTTATAATTGAGATGCTGAAACGAGTTCAGCATGACACGAGTATCAATATGGATTTTATCAATCAACTTATACAAAACTATTGCGAGCAGTTTACATCAGAAGAAACGGATGTGCTCAAAAAACTGAATCGCGATACACATGCAAACGTATTGCAACCTCGTATGTTAAGCGGTCATTTTCAAGGACGCTTATTAAGTATGTTGAGCAAAATGATTCGACCGAAAATGATTTTGGAAATAGGAACATACACCGGATACTCGGCAATATGTTTAGCCGAAGGATTAGCCGAAAACGGAAAACTCATTACCATTGATATTAATGCCGAACAGGAAAGTCGTGTAAGAAAACACATTGCTGAAGCAGGAAAGGAAAACATCATTCAATTCATTATTGGCGATGCTTATAACATCATTAAAACATTACCTCACCAATACGATTTGGTTTTTATTGATGCCGATAAAAAAAATTATCTAAAATATTATGAGCAGGTGTTACCACTTGTAAATTCTGGAGGCTACATTATTGCCGATAATGTTTTGTGGAGCGGAAAAGTTGTTGACGAAAAAGAATTAGCAAACGATAGAGAAACAAAACTTCTGCACGAGTTCAATAACTTTGTGATGAACGATAAACACGTTGAAAATATATTATTACCTGTGAGAGATGGTTTGATGATTGTGAGAAAAAAATAA
>CANKGI010000209.1 GCA_947481365.1 Bacteroidota bacterium
CGAAATAAAAGCCAGCATTAAAAAATTGTATGCAAACCGAAATGGAAAAGCTTGTTCAATAAATTTTGTATAATAAGTGTCGGCTACGCAAACCTTACTTAGAAGCCAGTTAACAGAGATTGAACTAAAAACGGTAATAAGAATTACCCAAATATGAAGGTAAAAAGTGTTTTCTTTTTCGGGTTGATAAAAGCGCATCACATTGTATAAAACCAATCCGATGAGGGCAAGAAAAATATTGCTAACAAGACTATCGGCAATGGAAGAATTAAGTGCAAGTCCTAAATTATGCAACACATAAATTTGGGCTGCAATCCAAAACAACCACCACAGTAAGTATGATTTTACTAATTTTCGATATGTAAATCGTTGTGCCAAATGTTATGAAGTAAAACTAATTTGTTGTGTTCGTTTTTCAATATTAAACGCTTGGTATTTGATGAAAGCAATATAAGGTTTTGGAGAAGCTATTTCGTGCGTATGCGAAGTAAGTTGCATTCCATCACTCAAACTTTCAAAAGGTAAAAGTTCAGCAATATCTACAAACTCCCATTTTACTAATTCGTGATTCGCATTAATAAATGATTCATCTTCACGCATACCAATCATTCGAGCTTTAAAAAGTGCTTCCTTTTCATTTTGTGCAGATATCATTCGTAATTGCTCGTCAAATTCGTTCGGAACATTTTTGTTTCCGGCTTTAATTGCGAATATCATTTTTGCGATATACCAGTTCATTGTTTGTTGATTTGTTGAATCGTTGATTTGGAAAATCTTCATCCCTTCATTCCCTCATTCCCTCATCCCTTATTTCTTAATAACTTTTAATATCAATCCCACCAAACACCGAAGTGCCACGTATCACCAAAACCTTTTGTTCGGACAGTAATTCTCTTTGAACCGGACGTTTGTCTTCAATTCCTCCAAGTATAGCCATCATTTCCGATTGAACTTCCCAATTAGCAGGCACAATTAATTTCGTTCCACCAAAAACCTGTGTAACTTCAAGAACAACTTTTCCGTTAATATCAGCCTGGCTTAAATTGATTTCGGCACCACCAAAAATGCAGGTTACATCACCACCTTTAAAATCTTTTGAAATGATATTTTTTTTTAATCCACCAAAAATAGAAACTGAATGAAGTCTGTTATCACCAGTTGTTTCGTTCATATGATAATAATTATGTTGTTCACATTTATTCCAGCCTCTGCCAGAGTTTTTCCAATCTTTCCAATAATTATTTCTGCGTGGACGAACAATCATTACAATTCCAATAAAAATAATAATCATTGGCCAAATCATAGGACGAATGATGATGTCTGGAAAAATATCATCGAGTAAAAATATGCTTCCAATAATTACAGGAACAAACCATCCACCTCTGGTAAAATTATGTTTAGCGCCAGTATAAAGACCAATCACAATGAGTAGCATTTGCCATGTAAATAGCCAATCGGGCAACCACATTCCAAGTTCGCGTGCCATAAAAACACAGCCAATTACAATTAATATTGATCCGGCAATAACTCTTCCCGAGTGAGGGCGATTAATAGATTGCCAGTTATTTGAGTTGGTGTTATTTGTTTCGTTTTTGTCGTCTATGTTTTCCATGTTTTATTTTTTAACGGAACAAACGTAATGGTATTTTTTTGATCACCATTTGCAAATAGGTAATGATGAAATCAGTATCGGTGAAATGAATATTTTTACGTGTGAATGGAAATTCAATTATAAATACTTAAGCCACCACGATTGATGAGTTCGTTTGTATTGGCTGAATTTTTTACAAACAGGGTAAAGTACAATCAGTACAAAAATCCAAATGGTATAAACCCCGGCAAGTCCAAAACCCATATCTGGTGCTCGAAATAGAAACATCGATTGGTCGGATTGTATTTCAGAAAATTGATGTCCGGAAACAAAAAATAAAATCACTGTTAATAGATGAATGAGATAAATATGTGCGATGTAATAGAAAAAAGGCACCCGTCCGAAAACCTCAACAATAGCAGAAAATTTATTCTGAATATGTTCGGCTAAGGCAAGAAAAATTAAAGCTGGTCCGATAGTCATTAATACAAAAAGCAATGAGGGAGGATATTTGCTCACATCAATAAACGAAAGCAAACTGAGCATAAAATTATTTTGCAAGCTCCAATGATGCGAATCACCAAATGAGTTGATAAGCCTAATGGAAACGAACAATGCAATCATCGCAATACCAAGAGAAAGCAACCATTTTTTTCGTTGTGCAAATTCAAACGTAAATATTTTTCCGGCACAATAACCAAGCATCATTAATGCAGCCCAAGGTACAAATGGATAGATAATAAGAATAGAATGATTGGGTAAAAATTCGTATCGGTTAAAACCACCATGATGCAAAATATCCCAAACAAAACCAACATTTCCGTTTCGTGCAATTTCAAATTGATCGATAAAATTATGAAAACAAGTAATTAAAATTCCTGTTGAAAGAATAATTAAATAAGGCAACCAAATCATTAAGCCAAGAATAATCAAACACATGCCAATGGCAGCAATAACCTGAAAAACAAAAGTGTGATAAAATGGATCGAACGACCAACCCAAAACGATAACGGTAAACTCAATTACAATTAACCACAAACCACGAGTTAATAAAAAAATACTGAGTTGTTTTTTTGTTTTTTTCTGACCAAAAATGTATGCTGATGTTCCTGCAAGAAAAATAAAAACTGGAGCGCAAAAATGCGTAACCCATCGTGTAAAAAACAATAAAGGAGTGGTGGTTTGCAAATCGAGCGGGTCGTTGTGCATCGAACCAATATGAAAAAAATCGCGTACATGATCGAGTGCCATCAGCATCATTACCAAACCACGAAGCAAATCAATGGAGCTAATTCTGTTTGAAGTTTCTTTCATGAGTAGAGCAAATTTATTTAAACTTTAAATAATTGGATTATTTTTTTAGTAAAGAAAATTGTGGCTAAAGCCATTCGGGTTTTTGGTTTTGTGTTCCCCGTGCTGAAGCACGGGGCTATCCTTTGCCACGACCTTCAGGCCGTGGAGGGAAAATAAATAATATAATTTGGCTTTAGCCAAACCGTATTGAACTAGCAAACAGAATAACAGCATGTTATTTTCTCACTTCACATCCACACCCAAATTCCACAATACAAAACTCCACATATCGGTTGCATCATCAATTAATTTTGTTGTTGGTTTTCCTGCACCATGCCCAGCTTTGCTGTCAATACGAATTAATACAGGATTTGTTCCTTTGTGTTTGGCTTGCAACTCGGCAGCAAATTTAAATGAGTGTGCAGGCACAACTCTATCATCATGGTCTGCTGTCATAATCATCGTTGCCGGATAATGTGTTTCTGCTTTTACATTATGCAATGGCGAATATTTTATCAGGTAATTAAAATCAGCAGCGCTGTCACTTTTTCCATACTCAACAGCCCATCCCCAACCAATTGTAAATTTATGATAACGCAACATATCGAGCACACCAACTTGTGGTATACACACTTTGTAAAGTTCAGGACGTTGAGTCATACAAGCGCCAATTAACAAGCCACCATTGCTTCCGCCATTGATTGCCAGTTTATCACTCGAAGTATATTTTTCTTTAATGAGGTACTCCGCTGCAGCAATAAAATCGTCAAATACATTTTGCTTTTTATCCAGCATTCCTGCTTTATGCCAGTCTTCGCCATACTCGCCACCACCACGTAAATTTGCAACTGCATACACACCGCCATTTTCTAAAAACATAATTCGCGAAACGCTGAAACCTGGAGTCATGCTGATGTTGAACCCACCGTATGCATAAAGCATTGTTGGATTTGTTCCATCTAATTTGATACCTTTTTTGCAAATGATAAACATCGGAATGTTTGTTCCGTCTTTGCTAGGATAAAAAATTTGCTTGGTTTCAAATTCATCAGGATTGAATTTTACTTCTGTTTGACGATACAATTTAGCTTCGCCACTTGCAATATCGTAATGATAAATTGCACCTGGATTGGTATATGATACAAACGAATAAAATAATTCTTTGTCTTCTTTTTTGCCACCAACACCGCTCACCGTTCCAATTCCTGATAGCAGAATTTCGTGTTCCATTTTTCCTGAATAATCATACTGAAAAACTTTTGACGAAGCATCTTTTAAATAAACCGGAAACAGTTTTCCTCCACCTGTACCAACATATTCAAGCAAATCTTTCGATTGCGGAATAATGTCTTTCCAGTTTTTTGGGTCAGGATTATTAGGGTCAACTTCAACCAAACGATAACGAGGGGCATCCAAATCGGTGTGTAATAAAATTTTGTCGCAATTATTGTCAACCGGAGAAAAATTATTAACGAAACCTTTTGCTAAAAGTTTAAAATCTTTTTC
>CANKGI010000210.1 GCA_947481365.1 Bacteroidota bacterium
GTTTAAAGTACCAAACAAATATTTTTAGTGGAATTTTTATGCTTTAAACACCTATTTTTGAGAAAAATTTTACGATATGAAAAACTACATCTACTATTTGAGCCTGACTTTATTGTTTACTTTTTTGACGTTTATTTCTAATGCTCAAAACACTTACACATGGAATGTAGCTACAGGAGATTGGGGTGTTGCTACCAATTGGACACCTTCCAGAACAACACCTGCTACAAATGACATACTGGTTTTCAATGGTAGTACTGTGGCATCTGCAGCAGTTACCAACATAACAAAAGATTCAATTGGCAGATTACGATTTATAAATAACTCGAATGTAACTTTTTCTACTGCTATAGGTACTGCCGGAAATGGTACAATTGCAAGAACTTTAACTGCTGTATCAGGAACAGGAACAAATTTTCTTTCGCAATTTGTATTGGGAGATCAGTTGTATACTACTTCTGCGGCATCGGGTACTGAAGTTTCGGCAATAACTACAAATGTTGATTTAGTAACTGCTGCATCTGGTACGATTGCAGCCTCAACAACTTATTCAATATATCCACGACTAACAATAAGTGGAGGTGCAAGTCCTGCATTTGAAGTTCAATCAGGAGCTTCGTTAACAATAAACTGTACATCACCGGGTTTAACAATTTTTATCGGTGCCGGTTCGGTTGCCAATGTTTACGGTACAATAACTGTTGGAACTGGTAGAAGTAGAATATTAGCAAATGATTCTTTAGGATTTGTTTTTAAAGCAGGTTCTATTTTGAACAACAGTAATGTAACTGGAAATATATTTACGGCAGTTGGATTAACAAATCGAATTTCATTTGATAGTACTGCAGTATTGGTATTCTCGGGTACCGGCTCAAATCCATTTGGATTAACTGCTCCGGATTCAAAAGTTCTATTTAAACATTCGAGTATTTACAGACATCAAACAACAGGTGCTCCGTCTCTTAGTGGCCGAACATTCGGCAGTTTGGAAATTAACCTAAGTACATTTAATCAAACTAGCATTTCAACTGCTGCAGGATTAACTATTGATAATTTGATATTAACCAGTGCTACTGCCATGGGATTTAGCAACACTTCTAATGGAACAATTAATATTGGAGGTGATATTATTATTAATTCAGGAGCATTATCATTTGGTAATACCAGTACCGGTACTCAAAATGTAGTACTAAATGGAACTGGGTTACAAAACATAACTGGAACAGGAGGTTCTATATATTTTGGTCCTTTATCAACATTAACTACAAATAATTCTGCCGGATTTTTATTAAACCGCTCTTTTCAAATTGAAGGTCCACTCACTATGTCTAGTGGAAACATCAATTTAAATTCAGATACAATTACCCTAGGAAGTGCTGTTACTCCAAGTGCTCTAACCCGCACTTCAGGTAGCTTTATTGGTGCAGGTTTGGTATCTAGATGGATCGGTGCAGGTAGCATTCCTATTGGAACTGATGCAGGACTTTTCCCAATGGGAACAGCTACTGCCAACAGAAGTTTATGGATAGCTGGTACACCAACAACTGCAGGAACTGTTTCTGTTTCGCATAATGATGTTGCTGGTAATTCAACTTTTGGAACACCATTTAGTGATAACGCAACCAATGCTGTTTCAGTTAATGTTCGTCAAAATTCAAACTGGGTTGTTTCAACTGCAAATAGTTTTGCAGGTACTGGTTTAAGTTTAAGGGTTCAAGGAACAGGAACCGCAACTCAAGTTACAAATATAACAAATTTAAGACTTACCTTAGCAACAAGTGTTGCTCCAGGAACTGCAGCTGATGGTGGCGGTACAAGCTTATTACCTCAGGCAAATAGAACAGGATTAACGGCAGCAAATCTTTCTAACACATTTTATATTGGAGGAAATGCTACTCAAAATCCTTTGCCAATAAACCTTATTAATTTCAATGCAATTAACACTTCACCTTCTGTAACTCTTGTTTGGCAATCATCTAAAGAACTGAATGCTGATAAATATGAAGTTGAAAAAAGTATCAATGGTCTATCATTCGAAACAATTTCATCAATAAAAGCAAAAGGAAATGCAAGTATTGAAAACAACTACTCGTTTGTTGACGAAGATGCTTTTAAAAATAACAACATTGTTTACTACCGTTTAAAAATGATTGACATGAATAGCTCAGTAAAATATTCTTCAGTTGTTCCTGTAAAAAAGAGTGATGTGATAAACACAATCAATATTGTGAATGTAACACCAAACCCTTCTATCAAAGAAATCAACATTAACATTTTTGCCACTAACGCACAGCAATCAAAAGTTGAAATAATTGATATCAGAGGAACCGTTATTTACTCTGCTGAAAAAACACTCATCAAAGGAGACAACACCTTTAATTTGGATACCAATTTTATGAGTGCCGGAATATACTTTATCAGATTAACTGGCGATAAAGAAGTAAAACATTTTAGAATCATAAAAAATTAAAATATCCGATACAAAAATGAAAAAGCATCCATAATCGGATGCTTTTTTTATATTTGGTTGGAAAATGTCGGAACACCATCATAATAAAATTAAACAATTCAGAAGAATTCGGTTTCTAAGAGATATATTAGGAATTGCTCTTACTGCATTTGGTGGCCCGCAAGTTCATCTCACCATCATTAACAAAAAACTGGTACAAAAACGAAAGTACATTTCAGAAGATGAGCTTAAAGAATTAAACTCATTGTGCAACATGTTGCCCGGACCAACTTCAACACAAACCATTACGGCTATTGGATTTAAAATAGGCGGCCCGATGTTGGCTTTTTTGTCGCTTGCAGTTTGGATATTGCCTGCAACATTAATGATGGCATGTTTTGCCATGGTTGTATATTTCTTTAATTTAAATAATCCTAAACTCGATTTTTTAAAATACCTCGAACCAATGGCAGTAGCATTTATTATTTATGCTGCTATAAAAATTCGCGAATTATTTGTTCATAGAATTCATCATTGGATACTGATGACTGTTGCTGCGCTAATTGCTATTTTATTTACAACACCAATTATATTTCCATTGATATTGCTCACTGGTGGTGTCGCTTCAAGTATTTTGAAACATTCAAAAAATGATGTCAAAAAAATTCAAAACATCGATTGGCGAAACTTCTTTTTGTTTATTGGAATCTTTTTACTTGCAGCTTTACTCGGTGGAATTACAAAAGAAAAACCATTTCTGTTGTTTGAAAACACTTACCGTTATGGTAGCCTTGTTTTCGGTGGCGGACATGTATTAATTCCAATGATGTATAATCAATTTGTAGAGTTTAAACATTATTTAAATGCGAATGAATTTATTGCCGGTGTAGGTATGCTGCAAGCTATTCCTGGTCCTGTATTTAGTTTCTCCACTTACGCTGGAGCATTAGCATTAAAAGAAATGGGCTTACTTGGATTATTGTTGGGCAGCTCAATTGGAACCATTGCCATATTTTTACCAGGCACATTACTCATATTTTTCATTTATCCGATTTGGAACCAGATGAAGAATTTCTCGCCTGTAAAAAATGCCATCGAAGGAATAAATGCTACATCAGCAGGACTGGTTATTGCTTCTGCATTTTTACTTTTCCAACCGCTTGAGGTAACAAGTATGAATATGTTAGTATTACTTGCAACTTTATTCTTACTTTTGTCTACCAAAATTCCTTATCCGCTGATTGTTATTTTATGTATTGCGGCAGGTTTTATTTTTTAAACGATTTGAAAAAACGCTTTTTATATTTTTCGATTTTTATGTTGCTTTTTGTGTTTGCAAAAGCACAACGCACTCATGAATTGTTGCAATTTTCGGGATTGGTATTAACTGCTGATAGCCTGAGAGCATTGCCTCTGGTAAGTATTCGTATTAAAGGAACACAAAAAGGAACATACTCTGACCAATCAGGTTTCTTTTCATTTGTTGCAAAAAAAGGTGATACCATTATTTTTTCTTCAATAGGATTAAAATCCGTTTCGTACAAAATTCCGATGGAATTAAGTACTGCCAAATATTCAATTATTCAACCCATGAGTGAAGATACTTTTTATCTTCCCGAAACATACACGCGACCGTGGCCAACACCTGAAGAGTTTAATTACTATTTTGTTAAAGCAAATATTCCTGACGAAGGTTATGAAGTTGCTCGTGGTAATTTACGAAAACAAGCCATTAACAATATCAGTGCATCGATGAATTATGATAGCCGCGAAGCTGCACGTTATACCATTCAAGATCAAAATGCCCGATACTATTATAATGGTCAGCTTGCTCCAAACAGGTTATTCGATCCATTTGCTTGGGGGCAATTTTTTAATGCATGGAAACGTGGCGACTACAATAAAAAATAACATGTTGACGATCATTCAATGATCAGACAA
>CANKGI010000211.1 GCA_947481365.1 Bacteroidota bacterium
CTCCGTTTTTATCGCCCAAAATTTGGTTTATTAAAAGCCGATGGTATTAGAAAAACACTTGGAAAAAATTTAAGTGTTGAAAATATAGAGGACTTAAAAATCCAGACAATTATTTCGGCAACAAATTTTACTAAAGCACAAACAGATTATTTTAAGAAAGGTTCGATTATTGATGCTGTGATGGCTTCTTCGGCTATTCCGTTGCTGCTCAAACCATACATGATTAACGGGCAAATGTACGTTGACGGTGGATTAATGAATAACTTGCCTGTTGAGCCACTTGATAAACAATGTGATTTTATTATTGGTGTAAATGTAAATCCTGTTAGAGAAATTACCCGATTCAGGTCGTTCAGAAATTTTGCAGATAGGGTAATGCATCTTGCAATCAGAGCCAATGTAAATATGAATATTTCTAAATGTGATATGTATATTGAACCTCCGGGTTTAATGGAATATCACTTATTAAAAGTATCATCGGCAAAAGAAATTTTCGAAACAGGATATGAACATACCATGATGCTTATCGATAAATTTAACAACGATAAAATATAAATAGAGTTCTTGGCACATGTTTTGAAAATTCATTTATTAATCAATAAATTTGACTAAACAATTTTAATATGAAAAACAGAATTATTAAGCTAACAATTGCCGCAATTGCTATAGGTGCAGTTATCACCACTACTCAATCTTGTGGTTCATCAAAAAAAGCAACAGGCAAACCAATAGATCAAACAACCGGAGCTGTTGAAATTTCGGTTCCATTAAGTGGAAGAGAATATTCGAGCGATAATGAAAACTTTAGAGCAAAAGCATCAGGTAATAGCCCCGATTTAACTACAGCTAAGAAGATTGCCTTACAAAATGCAAAATCCGAAATGGCGAGTTTAATTCAAACTACTATTAAAAAAGTTACTGATCAGTACACCAATCAACGTACAATTGGAAACGCACAAGAATTCTCAAATAAGTTTGAAGAGTTGGCTCGCGAGGTTACCAATCAACAATTAACTGATGTTCGCATTATTGGAGAGAAGATTTTTCAAGAAAAAAATGCTTCATATACTTATTGGGTAGCAATCGAGGCTAAAAAGTCTGCTGTTTGGGATGGCGTTCAAAAATCTATTTCGGGCAATCAAAAAATTCAGCAAGACTACGATAAGAAAAAGTTTGAAGATATCTACAACCAGGAAATGGATAAACTGGCTAAAGAAAGAGGAAACTAATTTTTAGTAAACTGATTACATCCCTCCAATTACGGAGGGATTTTCTTTTTTTATAAAGCCCAATTTTGAGAAGTTTTAAAAAAATATTTTTTCTGATTTGTACCGCATTGATTACTCTTTCGTGCGGTACCTCAAAATCTGTTAAATCATCTCAACAGCCAAAACCGGAATGGATACTGAACAGACCAGTTGATTTAGGTTCATATATTGGAATAGGGAATGCATCAAAAACCAACAATCATCTCGACTATCAACAAATTGCAAAGAAAAATGCATTGGATGATCTAGTGTCTGAAATTAAAGTTACCGTTTCAACGAATTCAGTTTTAAAATCTGTTCAAAACGATTTGGATTTTAAACAGCAATTTAATTCTTCAACAAAAGTTACAGCATTAAACACCATCGAGAAATTTGATGTAGTGGGAAGTTGGGAAAATGCCAGCGAATTCTGGATTTTCTATCGTCTTTCAAAAGCTGAGTATGAAGAAATGAAACGCAGAAAAATGCAAGTTCAGGTAGATAGAGCTTTGGATGTTTTACAAAGAGCTGATCATTTAAATACGGCAAATAATTTTATTCAAAAAATTCATTTAAAACTTCAAGCATTAAAATTATTACAAGATTATTTGAATGAAGATGTTTGGGCTAACGTTAACGGAAAAGATGTTAAGCTTGTTGATGAAATTTTTACTTCTGTTCAAGATCAATTGTATGATGTGAAGTTTAAAAGTGATGTAAGTTTAATGAAAGGTATTGTTGGTAAACAGCTTCCAGTTTTCAACGTTTCAAGTAGTTTATCCGATGGATCAATTGTGTCAAATTTGCCGCTAAAAGCCGGTAGTGATGGGATGAATATTAAAGTTTGCGACCGAATTGAAACAGATAGCCGTGGTATTGCTTTATTCGCAAATGCACGTGTGCAGGGAGCAGGATCAACTCAGTTTTTAAGAGTTGCCATTGATTTGGAAAAGATTGTTGCGGTAGATAGTTTGAATGGTTTGCTTAGAAATATTGTGCTTACCATGAATCCTTCACCATTATCAATAAAAGTTGAAACGCAAGCGTTGAAAATTTTTGTAGAGGATGAAGAATTAAATTTATCAGCACCGATGGAGCAAAAATTATTTGAGCCCATTTTGAAAAGAGTACTCACACAAAGCGGTTGTTTGATTTTGAATAAAAAGCAAGATGCTGATTATGTTGTGAGAATTAAATCGAATACACACGACCAAGGTGTGATGTGGGGAAACATGCTGAGTTCGGGAATGGATGTTTCGCTATCGCTTATTGATAATAAAACAAATGTGGAGGTTTATAAAGACGGTATTCAAAATGTAAAAGGTTTTCAAACCACTCACGAAAATGCCGGATTGGATGCTTACAAAAAAGGAATGATCGAAGCCGAAAAAAAATTAATTCCATCGTTTGTTAATGCAGTACTTTCGGGAGGGAATTAGCATTCATAAGTAATAAATGAATTTAGGATTATTTAAGCGACATACCTTTTCTTCTTTTTTCATAGTGATATATTTTCTGTGGTGGATTTTGACGATTTGTTTTTTCTTTTTTGGACACTCTAATTATCCAAATTCATGTGGTGCAGCAAATGGTGCACTAATTATGTTAACATTTTTTATTTCTGCTATTTATTTATTACTTCTATTAATTAAAATTATTTTTTCTCCTAAGCAGTTACGAAGTGACTATTTTAAATTTCTTCTAATAGTTATTTTTCCTCTTTTACTTCTTGTAATTTATATTTCTTCTAAATTTATATTTAACAATTAGATTTCATTTTAAAGTTTATTTTTGATTTATGCCGCAGGTAAATATAGCTGAAGAATTATTGCACACCGGAAGTCTGGAGTTCCTTTCAAAACAAGTTGTTGAAGGATTTTTAACCGGGTTGCATAAAAGTCCGTTTCACGGATTTTCGGTTGAGTTTGCAGAGCATCGTTTGTATAACAATGGCGAATCGACAAGGCATATTGATTGGAAACTTTTTGCACGAACCGATAAATTATTTGTGAAGCGATACGAGGAAGAAACAAATCTTCGCTGTCAGATCATTATTGATCGTTCGTCATCCATGTATTACCCAACCGAAGGATTAAATAAAGTTCGGTTTTCGGTAATTGCTGCAGCTTCGTTAATTCAATTGTTAAAAAAACAACGCGATGCAAGCGGATTAAGTATCATTTCTGATAAACTCGAATCCCACACACCATGCAAAATAAGTTCGGTACATCAAAAAATGTTGTTCAGCAAATTGGATGAAGTATTACAAAATCCCAACAAGAATGTGAAGAGCAATATTGCTGCGGGTTTGCATCAGCTTGCCGAGATGATTCATAAACGTTCGTTGGTAATCATTTTTACCGATATGATGCAAAACATGGGGCAAACCGATGAATTATTTTCGGCATTGCAACATTTTAAATACAACAAACACGATGTGGTTTTATTTCATGTTGAAGATAAAAAAACAGAAGTGGATTTTGATTTTGCCAATCGTCCTTATCTTTTTGTTGATAGCGAAACAGGGGAGAAGATGAAACTTTTTCCATTGCAGGTAAAAGAACAATATGTAAAAGCGGCTAACAAATTTAAGCACAACTTAAAACTAAAATGTGCGCAGTATAAAATTGAATTGATTGAAGCCGAAGTGAGCAACGATTTTACAGAAATATTAATGCCTTTTTTAGTGAAGAGAAGTAAGTTGTATTAGAGTTATTGTTATTAATTCCACGCATCGCAGATGCGCGGGAACTGAGTTTTACCCTCTATAATTATGATAAAAAAAATCATTAAACTATTTCCTATATTACTTTTAGCAAGTTGCATGAATTATATCACCTTCGATAATCCCCACCCGTCTGACTTGAAACCAGAGAGCCATTTAGCCTCGGACTTTTTAGGGAAATATTATTCTTGTGACAGCTTTTACGGTGAGGGAAAATACCTTATTTACAATTCTCTGTACTATCTCCCTAAACTCAATAATTACGACTCAATTACTATTTTCTCTGCGAAACTAATTGTTACAAAAGAATTGGTCACATATTCGTTTAACTCGACAGAGTATTACAAAATAGATAAATCCGATACCGCACGACTAAATAAATTTTATAAATATAATA
>CANKGI010000212.1 GCA_947481365.1 Bacteroidota bacterium
TAATATTATTTTCGAACGAAAAGTTGTACCATCAGCCAGTTTTACTTCGGCAAACTCATTGTTTACAATCACATTTTTTACCGATACATTTTGAAAAATATCAGCATTGATGTTTTGTATTGCGAGTTCAAATAGCCAATTGTCGAATACAATGCGTTTAATACAATGTCCTTTTTTACTAAATGCAATTTCGAGCGACTCAAATTTTGGGCTGTACAATTTTGCTTTTTCTATGTAAACTTTTTCTTCAAATACATCAAGTTTTTTCTCTAATTCAGGATCAATTTGCCTGAGCACACGTTTAACAACTGAACTCACCGCATCTCCACAAATTTTATCACGCGGAAAAGTTTCCTTCTCCAGTACGGCAACTTTTAAATTACTTTTTTGTAATGCAATCGTTGCTGTGCTACCAGCGGGACCGGCACCAAGAATTATGACATCGTATTGTTTGATTTCGCTCATTAATTTAATTATGCACAAAAATAGATATATAGCTCAGTTTAAAATTACTAAACATCAACATTATGAGAACAAATTTTGGATATGATTATTTTATTTAAAACAACTCACACAAATTCAGAAACAATCCATCCGAACCTTTTGTGCCAAAGCCATAATCGAAAGCTACATTGGTGTTCGAATGTTTATTTATTTTTAAACGAATGCCACAACCGTATCCTGGGTTAATTGAAGTAAAAACATTTTGTGGCCAATTGGTAAAACTTTGAGAGTTCAAAAACACTACACCACCAAGTAGTCCATTTTTGGTTAAACCAAATCGATATTCTGTTTCAAGATAAACCATGTTTAATCCTGTAAATCTTCCTTGCATATAACCTCTCCCGATGTTGTTGTTTGCATCACAACCCGTACTTGGTAGGTCTAGGTATGGTGGCTTTCCCGAAAGTGTCAGCCAATTGTAATTCCAAAATGCCAGTATGTTTTTTGAACCCGCAGGAAACTTAACATATTTACGAAAATCGAGTAGGAGTGATTCCCAATTTTGATCACTTCCCATCAATTTAAAATTTGGGCGGTAAACGATATTTGCGTAAAATCCTTTTTTCGGATTGATGGAATTTCTTCTGTTGTCGTACAAAAAATTAACGGTAACACCGGCAGATGTTGATTGATTATTTAAACCGTATTTTTTAAAATCAGATGTTGCCCTTGTTACGATTCCTTGTTCTTTTATATTCCAATGATAATCGAGTGCGTAACCTAATCCAGCAAAGAAATCAGGAATAATTTGTTTGAGTAAAGCAAGATTAACTTTAAAAAATTGGTAGTCAATATCATTTGCATCATCAAAAGTTGAATTGCCTCCAAGTCCGTATGTATCCTGAGGAAATTTTAAATATTGTATTATTCCTGTTATGTTGTAAGTATTGTTTTTTGTCCAAATGTTTGGTTGTAAAATGGCGATGGTTTGTTTCTCTTCGGTATAAGCCAAAGTTGCCATGATGTTTGAGATGTTTGCATTGATGTGTTTATTATTTACAAATGTTGCAATGCTAGTTATTCCACCCATTATTCTGGTTTGTATCGAGTATCCAATAACAGGTAATATCGAAATATGAAACTGGTGTTTACTTTTATTAGAGGTATCTCTTTCAGTAAAATCAAAATGTCTTGAAACTTTACAAATAATATCGGTAATGTCTTTTTGATTTGAAAACTGAGAAGAATCTGTTTGTGCTTTTAGGTTTATCGAGAGTAATAAAATCAATATGGCATATGAATATTTAGTATTCAATACCCTAAGAATATTTCTAAAATTCAAATGTGATTTAATTATCGTCAATCAGATTAATTTTCTACATGCAATATGTTATAAAATTTTAAGAAAATTAAAATGATTCATCAGTTTTTATCTCTTCTCTAATGTTAAAATGTCGATTTTATTTGAGCAATTACTAGTTGATGGAGTGTAGTTCACTTTTACGTAAATCGGAAATTGCGATTTTTCGTCAATTCCGCTTCCTGAAGGCAATTGGTTGATATCAAAAAAAGGTGATGAATATGTTTTTGGGTCGTTGCTAAAAGTAATCATCAAGCCTCCGCAGCATGCACAAGCTCTCACATCAGTTCCGGTAATGATTGCATCAGTTAATGATTGTGCTGTTGTTTTTTTGCAGTCGTTCTTTTTGCAGCTAAGATTGATAAGGCTTCCAAGCATTAACACGTAAACGAAGGTTACAATAGATTTCATGTTACTGTTTATTATTCAATACAAAGTTTACTAAATTTTCATAACATTTTAAAATACTTTTATATGTTTGTTTTGTTACAGATGTTATGTAATGTTTTATTTTTTGCATTTAAACCACTAAGTCTGCATTTTTTATATGATTGATGTTAAGCCTTTTTATTCTCGAGTATTATTAGCAGTATCTTTTTTAATTGTTTTGAATGTAGGTGCTCAAAACGATAGCACACATTACAAATATGACGAGAGTGGGTTAATAGAACGGTATAGAAATGAGTTGAAAAATTATGCTCATTCATCAGATGATGATTTAGAAAATGTAACAGATAAAATTGATTCACTCGAGCGTTTAGAAAGCAGGAAAATAAATAAAGCACTGCGAATAATTAATAAAGCTTCGCATTTTGAAATCGATAATTGTATAACCGATAAGAATTCGTACAATGGTCGTATGAGCAGTATTGACGGCTATTCGTATGCACCGTCAATTGCGTTTAGAAGTAAATATGGTTTTTATACTAGAGCATCATTTTATAAATATCCTCAAGAAACATCTATCAAACAGAAACTACCCGAGTGGTCGTTTTCATGTGGTTATAAATATCGGTTTGGAGATAATTTGTATTTATACTCAAGTTTTTCTCATGCATTTATTTTGTATGGTAATGCCGAGTCGAGAGCATTGCTAACCAATAGCCTTTCGTTTAGCGGATATTACGATTTAGATTTAGTTTTTGTTGGTGTTAATTATTCTCATATTTGGGGAGGAACTGATAAAACTCCAGCAATCGAAAAAACAGCTTCTGTTTTAAATTTGATGATTGATAAGGAATTTTCATTTAATCATTTCATGGGTTCGTACTATTTTTCTATTGATCCGTCAGCATCTTTTGATTTAGGCTCAGATAATTTTTTACAAGTAAGAAATAAAGCTGTTTTAGCTGATAAGAAGGTAAAAGGCGGTGGGAAAGATACATTGGTAAACACTTTTTTTGGATTACTTGCCATCGATCTATCGACAAATTTTAATTACACCATCAAGAATTTTGATTTTTATTTTATACCGCATGCAGTCATTCCTTTTAATGTAACTGATGATAAAAACAAGCGTGTTCCGGGAGCTGGAACTACATTGTATTATTTTACCGTTGGTTTTACGTATAGGTTTAAACTCTGGTAAACTTTATTTGTCATTGTCAATAAACTCAAAGCCCTTCATTACCCTTAAACCCAATATTCCTGTTTCGAATGTGTAGTTAATGTTATTGCTGTTTCTCATTTGGTCGTAATTCGAAAATATGCGTATACCGGCAAATTCATCAAACACATCACCATCTAAATGGATAAAGGTATTTTCTTTATTGTTCTCAATTTCTTTTTCAAAATGATATGTTTCGGTAGTTGGATTTGAGCTGAAAACAAAATTTACACATAACAATAAACTAAATACGAATGGCACAACACATAATGAATAAAAGTATTGGGCAAATTTATTTTGAGTTAGAAATTTCCATTTAAAAACACCCCAAACAATCAATGAAAAAAAGCCAATGAGCGAAACCAATAAGCTTAAAGAAATGAGTGTGTTCAATCCGATTTTAAAAAATACAATGATGTTGAATAAGGAAATAACTACAGCTAAAAATGTTTTTGTTTGAATTAGATGTGATAAAGCATCAAAAAAGTTTTTGAAATTTATAGGAGGGCTCGAACGGATAATTTTGTAGGCAAATGGAATAATCGCAATAACAATAAGCATGCTGATAAGAAATCCGGTTGTTCCAAAATTGATGGTAACAATGATTGGCAGTGCAATAAAAACCGCAATCATAAAAATAGCATACAAATAATCGGTTACAGTTGTGATTGACGAAAGTGATTTGTAATAATCAGATGCAATAAATTCCTCGTAACGCATTCGTGCAAATTCGCGTGCACGTGCTTTTGCCTGCTCACGTTGTTGCTGTTGCCAAGCAGCATCACATTCACTCGTTTGTTTTTTGTTTTGTTTACCCGATTTTAAATCAATCAGGTATTCATACGCTTCATTCAGCAATATAAATTGCTCATGTGCATTGGCATTTTTATTTCTATCGGGATGAAAAATCTTTGCTTTTTCGCGATATGCTTTTTTAATTTCA
>CANKGI010000213.1 GCA_947481365.1 Bacteroidota bacterium
ACATCAACCAAATTTAAACAAAACCATTTGCAATAAAAATAAATGCTGTTACTTAAAAATAAAGTAAACAATTGCCGGCAACCAAAATATCAATTCTCCAATTTTACGGTATGCTAAATAATTGGTTAGTTTATTCTTCTTCATATAAATATAAAAATGCAAAACAGCCATCAGCATATAAATGATAATTAGAAACCGAACACTGCCATTGGTAAAAGTGAGTAAAACACTTCCCAAAGCCAATACCAATAAAATAACTATGTAAAATAATATTTGAGCTCTTTTCAAACTAATTGCTGTAACCAAAGATGAATTTTGCATTTGCACATCGTAGTTATTTTCTATTAAAGATACCATCAGTAAATTAATAAACGATACACATACAAAAATGAAATAGCATAGACTCATTATCCAAATATTATTCATTGACACAATGGAATCAACAATAAATAAAATGTAGATACCTGATGCATAAATAAAAGCAACGGCAAATTCTTTATTGTTTAAAATTGATTTTATCTGCGGATTGATTTGCACTAAAATGAAGTGAACCAATACCAGAACAAGCATGATCAATCCACAAACAAAAAGCAAAAAGTTAAAATGCGTTACAAAGTAAATAGCAACGACAAGAGATATGAAAGAAATTGCTAGAATCATTTGCCATAAGTTATTCCTTATAAACCGATGTCTGGGTGATGGATATTCATTTTTATTTCTGATTACATCCAATACATGATCAAACAAATAAATAATCCAAGTACATGCAGGAACTAAGTAAAAGGCAATAAATGGAATATCATTTTTAAAACATACCGATAACGAAAGCAAGGAAAAAAACACTCCGAAGGCAACATCAAGACTAAGGTTACAGAATATTTGATAATATTGTGAAAGTTTTTTAAACACGAATCGCTTTAAATGATAAACCTCAAAAGTACTTTTTGGTTGCTAATAATTTTACTTTATACAACAACAACATTTGCACAAGATGATAAACCCTATGTTGAACCGAAAGGTTTAAACAATTGGTTTATAGAATTGGGCGGAGCTTCGATGTTTTACTCGTTAAACTACGAAAAGATACTTTATCGTGGCGAACGAATAAGTGTTGCAGGTCGCGTAGGAATTGGCTATAACCCGTTCGACTATACTTTTTTGAACAAAGTTTACCTCGACAGAAATACCACAATGGCGCCATTTACTGCATCGTTTTTATATGGTCGAGGTAAAGAAAAAATTGAAATTGGTGCAGGATTTACTTTACTAGCAAAAAATATTACCGACCGCGAAATTGTACCCACCGCGATTCTCGGATTTAAAGTAATTGAAACCAACAAAGTTTATTTTAAAATCAGTTACACTCCTTTTATTCGTGATCAAAAGTACACCTCATGGTTTGGTGTAAGTTTCGGACGCAATTTTAGTTTGAAATAATTCCTTTATTTCATTTCCATTTGCTTTTTATATGCATCTAAAAACACTTCAGGCTTTAAATCGTAGGCAACTACCTTCCTTCGTTTTCTGAGCCATATGCTTGAAGGAAGCCCATGAACAGATAGTGCTTTTACAATTTCTCTCTCTCTAAATCCAGCCAAATAATTGAGGTTGGCATAGGTTCCGAATATTTTTAATTCGTACGATTTATTCACTTCAATAAATGCAATTACTTTTAATTTATCGGGATACAAATCGGCAATTTGCCTAAGGACTGCGGTGTCTTTTGAAAAGTTTTTTACGTTTGGTCCAGTAAAATAAAGGTATACATCATTTCTTCTAAACTTTTTTATTTTCTTCTTTTCACCGTTCCATTGGGTAAACTCAAATTTCGGAATTTTCTTCCCAGGCTTTATTCTTCCCAATAATAAATTATCAGTAAGATGTTTCAGTTTGATGAACCGAGCATATTTATCAATTTCTTGTACTTCATATTGTTCACCATTGTATTCAACATACATTGCATTTTTTGAGATTGAAAAAGAATGCAATTCATCTTTGCTTTCAAAAACAGTATCGGCATTATTGGATGTAATGATTCGATCATTTTCTGGTTCGTTGAAAAGACCATTGTTATTGCCATCAAACAGTCCAATTTTAAACGAGTCGTTATTCATTCGTACATAACCAAATCGAGTTATGTATCTTTGTTCACGATAGCAATAATCTATTCCGGCAAGTTCTCTGTCTTTATAAAAATACATATAATATTCGTTCATCCTTTTTCTCAAAGCAGGTTGCGAACTGTAATCAAGTCGCTTTAAACGAATGGTAATTTCAGCAAGTTTATCATCGCTGCTTTGCAAATTAAAAATCAAACTATCGGTGGTAAGCTTAGGTAATAACAAACTATCACCATCATCTGTAAAATCGAGGTTATTATTTTTATCAATATACAAACAAGGATGCTGGTCATAAATTCCTGCAAAAAGCAGATTAGTAAATCCGGGATTGTTTACGTTTTTGTTTCCTGGAAAAAATAAAAAACCGTAACCGTAAGAATTATACCCTCTGTATTTTTTTTTAATTTTTAATTTTTGTGGCGCAACCATTCCTTCAAAATCCATTGTATGAATGGTATCGTCAATGGTTAAAAAAACGGGCATTGTAACGATAAACTTATCAAAACGTTCATCTCGTCCCAATTGATTTAACGGAACAATCAGGCTGTTTTGCTGGGCAATAATTTTAGTAAATATCAGAAAAAATAAAACAGTTGAAATGAATTTTGACATCGTTCAAAAATAGGAATTAATTACATGAAAAAAGCCTGCATAAATTTATACAGGCTTTAATATTTATGGGTTACAAAAATTTAGTGTGATGCTAAATAAGTTGCAATTCCCTCTGCTGTATCTTTTAATCCATCAGCACCTTTATGCCAATCAACAGGGCAAACTTCACCGTTGTTTTCGAAAAACTGTAAAGCATCGATCATACGAATAGCTTCATCAATACTACGTCCAAGAGGTAAATCATTTACAACCTGATGGCGAACAATACCTGCTTTATCAATCAAAAATAAACCACGATATGCAACTGCATTTTCTCCTTGGTTACCAATCCAGATCATTTCACCAGAATCATTGTAATCATAATGTCCTGCAAGTACACCATAATTCAACGCAATGGTTTTGTTAATATCAGCAACAAGCGGATATTTTACACCTTGAATACCACCATCATTTTGTGGAGTATTTAACCAAGCCCAATGCGAAAATTTTGAATCAACCGAACATCCAATTACTTGAACATTTCTGCTTTCAAAATCTTTCATACGTCTTTCAAATGCGATGATTTCGGTTGGGCAAACAAACGTAAAATCAAGTGGATAGAAATAAAACAATACATGCTTTTTTCCGATGTATTGATCGAGTGAAAAATTCTCAACGAATTCGCCTCCGTTCACAACTGCATCTGCGCTAAATGAAGGAGCTTTTTTTCCAACTAACATTGTCATAATTTGAGTTATTAAGTTATTTATAAATTGTTATTGAGTTATTTTAAATTCAACATTCAAAACTCAACATTTAAAATTCAAGTTTGTTTTATCCATTCATCGAAGCCAAAAATTCTTCATTGCTTTGGGTGTTCTTCATGTTTTTCAGCAATAGGTTCATTGCTTCTTCAGGATTCATATCGGCAATATGATTGCGCAATACCCAAATGCGTTGCAACATGGCTTTATCAAGCAACAAATCTTCACGTCTTGTACTTGATGCAACAATATCAATTGCAGGAAAAATACGTTTGTTCGACAATTTGCGATCGAGTTGCAACTCCATGTTACCGGTTCCTTTAAATTCTTCAAAAATCACCTCATCCATTTTCGAACCTGTATCAATTAATGCTGTTGCAATAATGGTTAATGAGCCGCCATTTTCAATTTTACGTGCTGCCCCAAAAAAACGTTTTGGTTTGTGCAATGCATTTGCATCAACACCACCCGAAAGTATTTTACCTGAAGCTGGTTGTGCTGTATTAAATGCACGAGCCATACGTGTAATCGAATCCAAAAGAATAACCACATCATGTCCGCACTCTACCATTCGTTTTGCTTTTTCGTGAACGATATTTGCCAATTTCACATGTTTTTCAGCAGGTTCATCAAATGTTGATGCCACTACTTCGGCACGCACACTGCGTTGCATATCGGTAACCTCTTCTGGTCGTTCGTCAATCAATAAAATGATCAAGTAAACTTCTGGATGATTGCGAGCAATGGCATTGGCAATATCTTTTAATAAAATTGTTTTACCTGTTTTTGGCTGTGCCACAATCAAACCACGCTGACCTTTTCCAATTGGTG
>CANKGI010000214.1 GCA_947481365.1 Bacteroidota bacterium
ATTATGAAAACATCAATAAAAGTAATATCAGTACTGATCATCATTTTATTATTTTCCATATTCAGCACCCGCTTATTTGCACAAGGTTTGATAAATAACGGGGCAAAAATAGTTTTAACAAATGGCTCAAATATTTACATAGAAGGCACAACCGGAAATTACACCAGTCAGATGAATGGTGTTGTTACCAATTACTCATCGGGGGGCACTTTAAAACTAGATGGCAATTGGATAAATAATTCGACAAATACAGGTTTTAGTAATTTAGGGTCAACAGTTATTTTAACCGGTAGTTCGCAACAAATTGGAGGTACTAATCCTACTTCATTTTATAATCTGTCGGGTTCGGGTTTAGGAAATCTTCCTATTCATGCTGATATGACAATTAACAATACGATCAATTTATCATCAAGCCAAATTTTTGATATAAACGGAAAGACACTAACGCTTGAGGGTGGTGTGAGCGGAACAGGTAAATTTAAAGGTTCGTCAACATCATCAATGGTATTCAATGCAAGCGGAAATTTAGGAACCATCAATTTTGACCAAACAAATTCCGAAACCAATAAACTATCGAGTTTATCTGTAAATAATACTTCAGCATCGGTTACTGTTGGAAATTCATTAGCAATAACCGGAACATTAACAGTTTTGGGAACGCTCAACTCAACAGGAAATGTGAAATTAATTTCGGATGCAAATAATACGGCTCGCATTGCCGATATTGGTTCGAATGGTCAGTTAACAGGAAACTTTACTGTTGAAAGATATATTCCTTCTACAGCTAGAAGATGGAGGTTTTTAACATCTACAGTTACAAATGCAACAGTAGAAGATTGGAGAGGTGAAATGTATGTTACCGGTCCTGGAACAGGAACATCTGTTGGCACAACAAATTCAAACGGATTTGATGCTACAGCAAGCAATGCTTCATCAATTTATTATTACGATGAATCAGCAACTGGAAATTTAAATTATGGATGGTACGTTGTTCCAGCTACAAGTACAACATTAACTCCAGGTAAAGGTTATCGAGTTTTTGTGAGAGGCGACAGAAGTGATCTAGCTAGGTTAACAGGTGTAAATGCTTCGCAAAATGAGGTTACAATAAATGTGAATGGAACGCCAAATGCAGGTGATATTTCAATGCCTGTTACTTATACCAATAACAGTTTGGTTAACGATGACGGATGGAATATGCTAGGCAATCCATATCCTTCGGCATTCGACTGGCGTGCATACTGGACAGCAGGAAATTCAGGCTATAATGGTACATACTATACTCACATTGATCCTACAATTTATGTTTGGGATGCTACATCAAATTCGTATAAAAGTTACAACGCTGCTTCTAACACAGGAGGTATTACAGGTGGTGTCATTGCATCGGGGCAAGGTTTTTTTGCCAAAGCAACAGCCTCTTCACCTGTACTTACATTTAAAGAAAGTTTTAAATGTGGAACCACACCGATACATATGTTTAAATCATCAAATAATGATGAGTTGAAAATTGTGATGAAATACGATTCGATTAACACGGATATTTTTATAGCAAAATATATTTCAGGTTCAAGTAAAAACGATGACTTATATGACATCAAAAAAATGAGTAACCCGACTGTAAATATTTCAAGTTATTCAACTGATTTGGTTATGCACGCTGTTGATGTTAGTCCGTTAGCAACTTTGAATGATACTATTTTGTTAAATGTTACCGGATCAAATGGTGTGTATCAATTTATTTTTGAAGATGTACCGGTTACAACAAGTAAGTATTATTTTTTGATAGATACTTATCTAAGTAATACGTTACCTATTTCAAGAAACATGTTGTATTCATTTACAATAAGCAGCAGTATAGCGGCTTCACAAGGCACATCTCGATTTATGATTATTACAAGCAATTCGAGCTCATTGCCTGTATCGTTCGGCATGTTTACAGCATTAAAAGTGGATAAAAAAGTTTCGCTCTATTGGACAACAATATCGGAAATCAATTCATCACATTTTGAAGTTGAAAGAAGTACAAACAATATAGATTTTTATGCGATTGCTGCTGTTAAAAGTAATAGCAATTCATCAACTTTTAAATCATACCAAACAATTGACGAGAACCCTGATTTGTATTCAGTAAATTATTACCGAATAAAACAGATTGATAATGATGGACATTTTACTTATACACCAACAAGAAATATTTATTTTATAGACATGCAAACCGATATCAAGTTAACCGTTTTTCCAAATCCTGCAACAAATCAAATCACGCTTACTAGTAGTTTCACAGGAAAGAAATGTGATGTAATTATTTTATCAGAAGAAGGGAAATTAATCAGCAATTATGTTGGTTTAGCAATAAATAATGGCGACATCCATATTGATGTTTCGCAATTACATAGTGGAATATATTTTGTGAGGATAAAAGAAGAGTCGGGAAATATCTTAATGTCACGTTTCGTGAGAGAGTAAGGTTTAGTTTTAGTAAAGGAGCTTCTCAATTTGAGAAGCTTTTTTTTTGCAGAAAACGAAAGCTTTTTTAAAAATATTTTGTGAATAATTAGTTTCTTGAAACAACAATTTTATGTGTTGCAGACCTTCGTCAGTTTTTACATTAACGAATTAAACACTTTGTTTAAAGTGCTAGCATCTAAAGCAAGTGTGAAGTCACCTTCAGCATATATACCATTTGAAATGCTTAATACTTTTTGTCCAATTACGTTCAGTAATTCAACAGTAACATTTGATTTTAACAGAACATTAAAATCAACACTAGTAAACCTGGTGTTGGATTTGGTTTTACCTAGCAAATGCTTGTGTTGCTTTTAGCTTTTTCGGCAATACCTTTAGCATGTGTAAGCGGTATTAAATACATTTATTTTTATTAATCAACGTAAATAGTAAGCATAAAAAAAAGCCCCGAAATTTCGGGGCTTTTTTAAAAATATTGTATGAATAATTAGTTTCCTGAAACAACAATTTTATGTGTTGCAGAACCTTCGTCAGTTTTTACGTTAACGAAATAAACACCTTTGTTTAAAGTGCTAGCATCAAAAGCAACTGTGTGGTCACCTTCAGCATACAAACCATTTGCAACGCTTAATACTTTTTGTCCGATTACGTTCAGTAATTCAACAGTAACATTTGATTTTGATGTAACATTAAAATCAACACTTGTGAAACCTGAAGTTGGATTTGGTGTTACCGAGCTAATGCTTGTGTTGCTTTTAGCTTTTTCGGCAATACCTACAGCATGTGTAAGCGGTACTTCAATTACGTTTAATATTTGGCGTTTGTTTAAATCTGCATTGTAGTATGAAACAAATCCAACTAAGATAATTTCGTTTGGTTTGTTTTGAGCAAGACCAGTTGCAGTACTTTGGAAGTTAGTACCTAAACCTGTATGTCCAGCATAATCTGTAGAAGCATTCATACTAACAGATGCAGGTAAAGTGTAGTTGTAAGTTTTAGAATATGACGAACCTGCAGCAGGTGTACCTGATATAATACCAGCACTTCCCCAAGCTGTTGAAGGAATACTTCTAACAACATGGTTATGGAAATATCCGTAGAAATATGCAGGCTCATTGTAAAGTTCATGTGTAGAACCTCCAGCTCCAGCATCAGCTGAACTATAGTAGTTATGTTGGTTCCAAGTAGTGCTTGTAGCGCTAATCATAGTTCCTCTTACTTTATCTTCTACGATAAATGCATTGAAACGTAAATCGCCAGGTAAAGCATAATCAACAAAATCAGCTTTTACGGTAAACGATATTGCACCTGTAGTAGCATCATAACTTTTTGTAGGTATGCTAACATTTACTGGAGTTGTTGATAATAATGATTTAGCAACTTCAGCTACCCATGTTCCTCTGTTTAATCCAACTGTTGTTTGATCATCGAATAAAGTACGATCGATAAAACCCATTGGGAAACCAGTAACATATGCAGTGTTTAATGTATTACTTTCTGTATTAGCCATACCATCAGCATTGTGATGAACAACACCAATTACTTTATCGCCATTAGCTGCAAGAATATCACGCATTTTTAAGTGACCATCAACACAGTAACCGCACCATGCACCACTTGCTTCTTCAAGTATTACACGTTTTGTTCCTGATATACCTTTGTTTACAAAAATATTAAATGTCATTGTATCTGAAGTAGCAGTTGTAGAATTGATATTAGTTAACCAAGCAACCATTGCTTTAGTTGTACCTTCATCAGCAGCAACAGGTTTGAAATTTTTGGTTACAGAACTTAATACAGCAAGACCTCCGTTACCGCCAACA
>CANKGI010000215.1 GCA_947481365.1 Bacteroidota bacterium
ATTCATCAACACTTACATCATTTCGCTTTTCAAAGTTCATGTCAATTTGTTGTCCTTCGCAAACTTCGGCACCGGCTTTATTAAAAATAGAAATCAGCTTTTTTAAGTTTGATGTTTCGGTTTCACACAACAAATCGGTTGCCTTTATCATCATCAAATCTCCTGATAAAATGGCAACAGTTTCATCCCATTTTTTATGTACTGTTGGCTGTCCACGCCTGATATCCGAGTTGTCCATAATGTCATCGTGTACCAAGGTGAAATTATGAAACACTTCAACAGCCAATGCAGCATTCATCGCTTTGTTTACATCCACCCCAAATATATCGGCTGCCATTAAAACCAGCACCGGACGCAATCTTTTTCCGCCTAACGAAAGCATATACGAAATAGGTTCGTACAATTCTTTCGGTTGTTTATCGAAATTTAATTGCTGAATTTTTTGTTCAACTAATGTATAAAGTTCTTTGTATGTTTTCATTCTTATGATATCAGTTCACTGTTCACAGTTCACGGTACTTTTTCTGTGAACCGTTAACCGTTTACTGTCAACAATTTTTTAAATAGCTACCGGAGCTTTAATTGCCGGATGCGGATTATAATTTTCAAACGTAAAATCTTCGTATTTAAAATCAAAAATAGATTGGATAGCCGGATTTATTTTCAAGGTTGGATATGCTCGAGTATCGCGACTCAATTGCAATTCCACCTGTTCAAAATGATTGCTGTAAATATGGGCATCGCCAAAAGTATGAATAAAATCTCCTGGTTGTAAATTGCAAACCTGAGCAATCATCATCGTTAACAATGCATACGATGCAATATTGAAAGGCACACCCAAAAACATATCGGCACTTCGCTGATATAATTGACAGCTCAATTTTCCATCGGCAACATAAAACTGAAAAAATGAGTGGCAAGGCATCAATGCCATTTTAGGTAAATCGGCAACATTCCAGGCACTCACAATCATTCTTCGCGAGTCGGGATTTTTTTTAATGGTTTCAATCACTTCAGTAAGTTGGTCGATGTGCTTTCCGTCAGGAGTAGGCCAACTGCGCCATTGGTAACCATAAACAGGTCCGAGATTTCCATCTTTGTCAGCCCATTCATCCCAAATACTCACGCCATTTTCTTTTAAATATTTTGTATTGGTTTCGCCTTTAATGAACCAAAGCAGTTCGTGAACGATGGATTTTAGATGAACTTTTTTAGAAGTGATAAGCGGAAATCCTTCACTTAAATTAAACCGTAATTGAGCTCCAAAAATGCTTCTTGTTCCAGTGCCAGTTCGGTCGCTCTTAAAAGTTCCGTTCTCGTAAATATATTTTAAAAGTGTTTCGTATTGATTCATTTATCAATTTAAAATTAGAAAGTAAAAAGTTAAAAAGGTGATATGATTTATTGATTTCAAATAACTGAATATTAATATTCTTCTTATTAAAATATTTTCAACACAATTCACTCAATACAACTGCTTCTTGGTATAGAAAACAATAATGCTATTTTTGCTGTTTATAAATTTAAAAAATTAAAGATGGCTGAAGCAATACGAATGCCCAAGATGAGTGATACAATGACCGAAGGAGTAATTGTGGCTTGGCATAAAAAAGTAGGTGACGAAATCAAACCGGGGGATATATTGGCTGAAGTGGAAACCGACAAAGCCACAATGGAACTCGAAAACTACGTAAAAGGGACTTTACTTCATATTGGAATTCAAAAAGGTGAAGCTGTGCCAGTTGATGCACTAATTGCTGTTGTTGGACAAAAAGGGGAGGATTTTTCGGCATTAATAAATAGTGCTCAGGTAACAGTGCCAAGTGCAGAGAAAGATGCTTCGTCTCCGCTCAGCATGACAAAACAAATAACAGACGAACAACTTCAAACTTCAAACATCAAACCTCAAACCGATTCACGTTTAAAAGCATCGCCATTAGCTAAAAAAATTGCGATGGATAAAGGAATTGACATAAAAAATATTTCTGGAAGTGGAGATTTTGGAAGAGTAGTGAAACGTGATGTTGAAACGTATAAAGGTGGCAAATCAAATTTTGTTATTCCTGCAGTTGTTGCCGAAGAAAGTTTTGAAGACATTACTCTATCACAAATGCGTAAAACCATTGCCCGCAGACTTGTTGAAAGTAAAAACTCGGCTCCGCATTTTTACTTAAAAATGTCGGTAAATATGGATAAAGCCATCGATGCGCGTAAATCGTTAAATGAAATAAGTCCTGTGAAAATTTCGGTAAACGATTTAATTATAAAGGCTGTAGCAGCTTCCATTCGATTAAATCCAAAGGTTAATTCATCATGGCTTGGCGATAAAATCAGGATGAATAATCACATACATATTGGCGTTGCTGTAGCTGTTGGCGAAGGTTTGATAGTGCCTGTTGTAAAATTTGCTGATAATAAAACCGTTTCACATATCAGTGCCGAAGTGAAGGAATTAGTTGAAAAAGCTAAAAACAAAAAACTGCAACCAACCGAATTTGAAGGCAATACATTTACCATATCAAATTTAGGTATGTTTGGAATAGATGAATTTACAGCCATCATCAATCCACCCGATTCGTGTATTTTGGCAGTTGGTGCAGCAAAACAATCTGTTATTGCCGAAAACGGACAAATGAAGGTTGCAAGCATCATGAAACTAACTTTGAGTTGCGATCACCGTTCGGTTGATGGGGCAGTTGGTTCGGCATTTTTGCAAACATTGAAAGACATGCTCGAAAATCCTTTGAAATTTTTGGCGCAAGTTTAATTTCTGAAGAGGCGTTCAATCAATTGTCTATCTATTTTATTTAAGGAAATTTATTTTTTGTTTTCACAAAATATACTTAACCTTGCAATAGGAAATCCTTTCCTCTCAAACAAAAAATCAAAAACACTTATTGAATTGAATCTGCGAAAGCGAATCATTTTTTAATCCAATCAAAAAATTCATGTACGACATTCTATCGTTGAACGACATGCTTATTTCCGAACTACACGATGTTGCGGAAAAGCTAATTGTGCCCAATCACAAATCACTTGAAAAACAAGATTTAATTTATCGAATTCTTGAAAAACAGGCAGTAATGCCCGATTCGGAAGCTGATAAAACAGCTGCAGCCGATGATCCAAATTCTCCAGCAAAAAAACGCGGTCGCCCTAAAGTGGCTAAGGTTGTAAAAGTTGTTTCCGAAAAAATAGAGAAGCCAAAAGCAGAAGAAAAAACGGAACGTAAAATTGAACCTGTTAGAGAAATTGTAAAAGTTGAGAAAGTTGAAAAAATTGTAAAAGTTGATAAAGTAGAAAAAGTTGAGAAAGTTGAAGTAAACGGAAATTCAGAAAATATATCTGATGAAAACAATGCTGTAAATAATGTAGTTGATGGTAATCAATCAGATGAAAATAATAATAACAACAACAATAACGGCAATAGTGAAAACGAAAATCAGCAGCAACGCGAATTTCGTGAGCAACGCAGAAATGAACGTCATGAGCGCAGAGAAAACAGCAACACATTAATTGCAGAGCTGGAAGGAATAGTGAGCAGCGAAGGTGTGTTGGAATTGATTCAAGATGGATACGGATTTTTACGTTCGTCTGATTACAATTACATGCCATCACCTGATGATATTTATGTTTCACCATCGCAAATAAAATTGCTGGGTTTGAAAACCGGTGATTCGGTTAGAGGAACAATTCGTCCGCCAAAAGAAGGTGAAAAATATTTTGCACTGATAAAAGTTGAATCGATTAATGGTCGTCAACCTGCAGAGGTTCGCGATAGGGTTTCATTCGAACATTTAACGCCACTTTTTCCTGATGAAAAATTGAATCTTGCCGATCGCAATTCAACATATTCTACACGAATTATTGATATGCTGGCACCAATTGGAAAAGGTCAGCGTGGTTTGATTGTGGCACAGCCAAAAACAGGTAAAACAATTTTATTAAAAGATATTGCCAATGCCATTGCTCGCAATCATCCAGAAGTTTACTTGATCATTTTATTGATAGACGAACGACCTGAAGAGGTTACCGATATGCAACGCAGTGTGCGTGCCGAAGTAGTGGCATCAACATTTGATGAACCTGCTGAAAAACATGTGAAATTGGCAAACATCGTTCACGAAAAAGCAAAACGAATGGTAGAGTGCGGACATGATGTGGTTATTCTTTTGGATTCGATTACACGTATGGCTCGTGCATTTAATACAGCACAACCAGCTTCAGGTAAA
>CANKGI010000216.1 GCA_947481365.1 Bacteroidota bacterium
ATGATGCAAAAAAATCGAGGGTAAGAATTTCGGTTCATTTAACATTTGCTATTTTATTTTTATTAATGATTTTCTTTTTTAAAGAACTCAACAATAAATCCATCATCACTATTTTGCTTGATGTGGCCGGATATACTTACGGACCATTATTAGGGTTATTTGCTTTTGGAATTTTAACTAAGAGAAAACTGAACGACAAGCTTGCCCCAATTGTTTGTTTGCTTGCACCCGCAATATGTTATTCGCTTCAATATTTCTCTGCCGATATTTTAGGTAATTATCAAATAGGTATTGAAATGCTGATACTAAACGGAGGAATTACTTTTGCCGGATTATGGGCAATCAGTAAAAAATAATAGCTATTGCTAACGTCATTCCGAACTCGTTTCGGAATCGTTAAAACAGATGCTCAAACAAATTCAGCATGACAAGAGTTACTTTTCTACAGAAAAATAAAAATCACCAGCATTATATTTTATCGCTTCATCTAAATTCATTTTTTGAAGCGAATGATTTTGTAGTTTGAATGCTGAATATCCAAGCGGAAATAATATGTCAAAAATCTGTTTTCGATTTTCTTCACTTGATATTTCCATTTGTATTTGCGGTTTATACTTACTCAGCGTTTTTACAAAATGTGGCATAATAAAAACTTCATAACCTTCTACATCACATTTCATAAAATCAAATCTTTCTAATGATGAAAACAATTCATCAGGAACACACATTTGCACATCATATGTATGCAAATTAGTTTGGTCGTTTTCAGAAACAATTTTTGTTAACCCATGACGGAAAACACCATCAATCATTGGGGTTCCCATTTGTATGGTTTTGTTTTCGCCACCCAAAGCTGTTTGATGTAGTATGATATTATTGAGCGCAAATTTTTTGATATTCCTTTTAAAAACTGTTGCAAATAAAGAAACAGGTTCTACCGAAAAAACTTTTCCTTTATCGCCAGCAAATTCAGAAAGAAAAACAGAATAGTAGCCAACGTTGGCTCCAATATCTAAACAAACAAAACCCGGCTTCACCATTTTTTTAAGAAAGAAAAGTTCGGGATACTTTTCTTTCATCATTCCAATTTTAATAAGACGGATATAAATATCACTTACCAGCGAAAGATAATTTTCGAGGCCAAGGATATTCAATAAAAAAGCACGCAATTTTTTCTCCATTATTTCACTTCTTCGTAATCAACATACTCACCGATATTTTTGTCAGATGCATTTGGGTTCTTCACTGTGTTTGTTTCAACTTTAACTTTACTATCACCATTTCTACTCTCTTGTTTGTTTTGGTTCAGATTAATAACAGTAGCACGAAATATACCCTTAAGTAATACACCGAAAACAAAACGGAACAAAAAGTAAAAAAGAAAAAGATAGATAATGAACTTGATCATCGCCTATTATATTTAAGTTGCCAAAGGTAGGAAATTGACATAAAATATTTTTATCGGATTAAATGTTCCTATAAATACCAAAAACAAAATCGGAAGTGTGTGTCTTTAAAAAGGAATCTTCGCGTTCAAAAATTGATTCGAGAATGTTCTTCGTTTCGGTTGAGCCATCTGTAAAATTATGCGCTATGTCTTTAAACAAAGGCATGATAATGTTTCCTCCCAGGAAAACTTCTTCTACGGTTTCGTAATGTTTGTGCAAAACGGGAAGAATATTTGATGATTCAACAGCCTCTGAGGGGTCAGATATAATCATTCTTAATTTACCCGGGCGGTATGCTTTGTTTTTTATATTCTTCAAATTAAACCGTGTTTTATATTTATTGGGTAAAGATGATAATATTAAGTTGGTTTCTCTGAGCTGTTCTTTGGTCCAGCTAATTCTGTTGGGGCCAACATATTCATGAATAACGATAATACCATTTTTCTTCAATGTGCTTTTCAATATTTTGCCAAGAAGGTTGTCGAGATTATTAAAATGGTGCAATCCCGAATGAAATAAAAGCACATCATAATAATTTTCGGGGAAACGCATATTATATATGTCACCTGTTTGATAATGTAAATTGGCAAAGTTCGAAGCTTTAGCTTTAGCATTTGCCTCATCTATCAAATTAGCAACAAGGTCAATTCCTGTTATTTCAGAAAAGTTATGGTATTGAGCAAATTTTATTTCATGGCTTCCCGCCCCACAAGCAAGCGATAACATTTTTAGCCCCGAACTATTATTAAAGTGTTTTTTTGCAACATAGTTCGCATATTCTTCACCTTTGTTACCGGTAATCATGATGTTCCATCGCTCTTTCACTTCGGCTATATTCCAATAGTTAGAAGATTGAGACTGTTTTATGCTAAAAGTGCTATTTATTCTTGCGTTAAAACTGGAAGTAAGTTTCGAAAAAATATATTCTGAACCGCGTTGTTTCAGTTTAAAATAAGTCTCAACAATATCTCCTTTTGTTATCATTTGGTGGTAAAAGTAATATTAATATCAGCAACTTAACAAATTTCAAATTCAACAATAGCAAGCGTAAACTATGGTTTTTAGGCATTCTAAAATCAGCCAATGTTTGACAAACCGCACCTTTAAAACTGATATATTTCATGTTATTTTCTAACAGATGTCATAAAAAGATATACGCTAGGGCACATATTTTTGTGTCAAATAATCTTTACATAAAAAGTTACAATTATGAAAAAGCAAAAACACACACTAATTATTTTATCATTATTTATTGCTGTTGCAATGATGTTCGGTTACTGTAAAAAACCAGATCAAGAAGTAGCACAGCCAACACCAACACCTGTAAACAACACTCCGGTTACTTATCCAGGAAATCAGTTGACAGCTATTTACACAGGGCAAACAGGTATTTCAACACCATCGTTTGCAATTACTTCAGATTGGACCACAGATGTTCAATGGAAAAACGCACCAGAATTATCGTGTGCAGCAGTAGTTCCTTACACTGGACAAACTTTGTTTCAAGGATACATTGGTAAAACTTACGATGTTACAATGAAAGCAATGTACGATAGTACTTACATTTATTTCTTATTACAATACAGTGATTTGAAACAAAGTATGGCAACACCTTGGTATTTTGATACCACTGGTACAGCAATAGGCAAACCAACAGGATGGGTTAAAGAGGCTTCATCTATTTCTTATGATGCAAATGGAGTTATGTCTCGTTCAGCATTCCAAGAAGACAAACTTGGTGTACTTTGGAATATAAACAATTCATGTGAAGCGTTTAAAACTCAAACTTGTTATGGATCTTGTCATATTTTCCAACCATATTATAACAGAGCTGGTCAACCAAAAGCAAACACAAGCGGTAATCACTATACAACTTATGCAAATGAGAAAATTGATATGTGGCATTTCCGTTTAACTAAAGATGCTGCTTATGGAAAAGGATCTGACGAATATCAAGATTTCGTTGGAGGTGCAGGAAATTGGGATACAACAGGCGGAAGCGCAAACGGACGCCATGTTGACGGAATCTCTCCAACTACAGCAGGGGGTACTACTTATTCAACAGCAACAGCAGTTCAAGGTGCTAATTCACAAAACTTAAAACCAATTGGTAAATCAACAGCTATTGCAGTTCCAATGTGGTATATACTTGATCCGTCAACTTATGTTGGGGGTCAATTTTATATAGATGTAAAAGATACTATGACAGCAAATGCAAATGTTGTATGTGTTCAGTATGTTGATACAATGGGTAATTTATATTGTGCTAAAACCAGATCGGGTTCAGTTTCTGATACAATCAGACCAAATTCAGCAAACTACTTGAGAGGCGCTATGACATCAGAAAATTACTATAATGTTGAAACAACCCCAACTGAAGGTAAATATTGCCAACCAGCTAGTTTTGCAACACCAGTGGCAACAGGAACAGGTCGTGATGATGTTGATATGTCATCAAGATGGGTTGGCGGAAAATGTATCATCCAAATCAGACGTAAATTGACAACTAATGATATGATGAAACAAGATGTTGACTTTAAAGGTTACCACCCTGCTGGTGATCCACTTCCAACCACACCAAGCAGTTCAGGTGTATGGTTCCAAGATCAACCTTTCGGTATTGGTATATTTAATAACGCAAACTACCAACACGCAATTAAACCAAATTTGTTGTTACACTTTAAAACTAACTAATTAGCAATAGCCAATTAAAAT
>CANKGI010000217.1 GCA_947481365.1 Bacteroidota bacterium
GAACTTATAATGATTTGTATAACAATAAAATATCGTTATATCACACTCGCACTTTAAACAAAAATTACGGCTCAGAAGGCGAATTGTTAAATATAGGATTTAACGAAAAGCTATATCCGTTAAATGCAACAATGGCGTTCCCAAATCATATCAGCGATGACAGTATGAAATTTAACGGTGTAAATTTCATCAACTATTTCAAAGCTATAAATGTCACTGATACAATTTATTTCAAATATTATATCGGCTTTCTACGCATTAAATATCAAAATGATATTTATGTAAAACTTCCATAAAAAATAAGACTTATGAAACCTCAACCCCTTTTCGACAAGATAAAACACATCAATACCATTGGTCAAGAGTATTGGAGTGCACGAGAATTATTTTCCGTTTTGGAATATATAAAATGGGATAAATTTCTCAATGTAATTGATAAGGCAAAAGAAGCTTGCAAAAACAGTGGGCAAGCGGTAGAAGACCATTTTCCCCGAATGGAGAAAATGGTCGAAATTGGTTCCGGTGCAAAGAAAGATGTTGGTGATTTTCATCTTTCAAGATATGCCTGTTATTTAATTGTTCAAAATGCTGATCCTGCAAAAGAAGTTGTAGCGTTAGGTCAAACATATTTTGCTTTTCAAACTCGTAAAGCAGAAATCATTGAAGAAGCATTTGAGCAATTGGAAACAGAAAAAGAAAAGCGACTTTTTCTTCGTAGGGAATTATCTGAACACAACAAACAATTGGCAGATGCAGCAAAAGCGGCCGGTGTTATTCAGCCTTGGGAATATGCAATTTTTCAAAATCATGGTTACATGGGCTTGTACAATGGCTTGGGAGCAAAAGAAATTCATTCAAAAAAAGGTTTGAAGAAAAGTGAAAATATTCTCGACCACATGGGAAGCACCGAATTGGCAGCTAATCTTTTTTTCCTAAAGGATATCCAATTCCAGATAAATGTTCGATCAATAAAATGAGAGCTTGGGTAAATAGTGGGGCAAAAAACAATTAATCTTATTGTAATAACGTCAACTATTATTCTGTATTAATTTATACAGAATTGAAAGTTTAACATATTTATTTTGTCAAATCCTCACTCTTCATCAATATCTCTTTTGTTTTGTGTGCCAAATAAAACATCTCAATTGAGATTTGTTTATTGAGCACAAAATATTTTTGATTTTCGTTTGGCGTTTTTTCAAAAACCTTAGGACTCTCGAATGGCAGGTTTAGATGTGGCGTGTTTGAAGCAAGTACAGAATTCTCACCATTGAAACAAATACTCACCAACAAAACTTTTGAAGTGTCGATCTTACCTAAATCTTTCTTTGGCACAATAATATTTTTAGGATATTTTTTACTGGTTGATATCATAAATCCTTTAGATTCTTCATTTCTATATTCATTATATGTAAAACCCGATTCTTTAAAAATATTTACCAATCCTGGATAAATACTTGAAATCGTATCACCAATTGAAAATGAAGCTTTATTTATTCCGTAATAATAAAAGGCTGTTTGTGCCCATACCTGAAGCAGCAAAGTTCGTCTTGAGTTAGTTTGGCAGGTAAATAAAATATATTGTTTTTTTGAAAGCATCTCAGCTGCATTTTCCAATATTGCTTTTCTTTCAACAGGAATCGAAGAATATTCTCTAATTGATGTTTTGCAAAACTCATCTAATTCATCATTAAATCGAATTTGCTGACTAAAACCAAAATGAAAATTTAGTAATGCGGCAACTAACAAAATTCCTTTTTTCATGTTAGCGAAACTAGTTACTTTTTAAAACATGTAAAGTTATCAAATTGTAAATTTTTAAAACATTAATGGGAGCTACTCTTACTAAATACATGTAGAAACAACAGTTTGAATAGGTAAACATATAGTACTTAACAATAACTTAACATACAGGTAACATAGTCATAATAACACTAGGTCACTTTTGCTTCATAAAAAAAAATATAAATAAACATGAAAAAATTTACACTTCTAAACTTTGCCTTGCTAATCCTTATCTCGGCAAATCTTAAAGCACAAGAAACTACTTCAAGCGTTGATGAAAGATTATCAAAAGCTGAAAGTGAAATTTCTATTTTAAAGAAAGTGAAAATAAGCGGATACCTACAAGCACAATACCAAAGATCTGACTCAAATGGAGCAGCAACTGTTGCAGGAGGCGCGTTCGCAGCAAATTCAAACCAACGTTTTATGCTTCGCAGAGGACGTATTAAAGCAGTTTATGATGGCGGATTAACTCAATTGGTTTTTGAAATGGATATTGTTGAACCTTCTCCCGTTTTAGGTTCTGCAAATGCTGTTAACATTCGTGATTTTTATGCTAAAATTAGCATGCCTTTTTATAAGGATTTAAGTATAACAACAGGTATGCAATATCGTCCGTTCGGTTTCGAACAACAATATTCATCTTCAATGAATGAGTCACCAGAATTAACTCGTTTGGTTAATAATGTGTTTCCTAACGAACGCGATTTAGGCGCAATGATTACATTGAAAGCTCCTAAAGAAATGGAATTGCTTCATTGTTTAACTTTAAAAGCAGGTATTTTTAACGGACAAGGAATTGCAAAAAACACAAGCGGAAATCTTGATATGATTGGTCAGTTATATTTTGAAAGAACAACTAAGAACGAAAAAATAGCATATCGTTTAGGTGGTTCATATTATAGTGGTGCAATGCTTAACGGAGATAAAACCATATACAGCATGGGAACAAATGCAGCAGGTGAAAAAGCATTTATAGCTGATACAGCAAATGGTTCTTCTAATATTTATAAATCAGTTAATCGTCAATATTACGGAGTTGATGCTCAAATCACAATTGACAATCCTGCAGGTATGAGTACTTTACGTGCCGAGTATGTTGCCGGCAGACAACCTGGTACAGCAAGTACGAGCAAAAGTTTAGATGTAGATCCTAAAGTAAATGCAGTTGGTCCAACTTACCTTCGCGACTTCAGTGCATACTATGTAACCTTCGCTCATAAAATACATAAAACACCTTTTCAAGTGGTAGTTAGATACGATGTATATACACCAAACACAAAAGTTTCGGGTAACGAAATCACAACAGCAAACAAATTTGGTAAAGGAGATATTTCTTACACAACTTTGGGTTACGGATTAAACTACTTCATGACAAACAACGTAAAGTTTACAGCTTATTATGATATGGTAACTAATGATTCAAAAGTTTTGATTTCGGGAGTTGGTTATGCTCAAAAATTGAATATTTTTACTTTACGCATGCAATACAAATTCTAATAATTTACCAGATAATATTTACATAATAATACAAGCATAAAATTGCAAATGATGAAAAAAATAATAATAGCAGCAGCAATAATAGTTTCCGCAATTAATTCGGGAATAGCTCAAAAAATTAAAGGTAGCGATACAGTTCTACCTCTCGCACAAAAAGAAGCCGAAGTGTTTATGAAAAAAAACGCAGGTAAAAAAGTTACTGTAACAGGTGGTGGAAGTGGTGTTGGTATTGCAGCACTTATTGACAAAACAACTGAAATCGCAATGTCTTCACGAACAATGAAGTTGAGCGAAAAAATGAAAGTTAACGAAGGCGGTGCAACATCTGTTGAAACAGTTATTGCAAAAGATGCACTTGCAGTAATTCTAAATCCTTCCAATAAAGTTAGTCAGTTAACTCGCGAACAATTAGAAGGAATTTACACAAGCAAAATTACAAACTGGAAAGAAGTTGGTGGTGATGATATGCCTATTGTATTATACGGAAGAGAAAGCAGCTCGGGAACTTATGATTTCTTCAAAGAACATGTTTTGGCAAATAAAAATTACTCATCAAAAATGTTAAACATGCCTGCAACAGGTGCAATCGTACAATCAGTATCTCAAACTAAAGGAGCTATTGGTTACGTAGGTTTAGCATATATTGAAAAATCGGTAAAAGCCATCAAGGTATCATACAACAAAGGAAAAACTTTTGTTGAACCAACAGTTGCTACAGCAAAAAACAAAACATACCCAATTGTTCGTCCGCTTTATTTTTACTATTTAACTTCTTCTGTAA
>CANKGI010000218.1 GCA_947481365.1 Bacteroidota bacterium
AATACAAGTAGTTCGTTTACAGCAGATATTTTTATTGCCAATTATGACACTTCGGGCAATTTAAGATGGGCAAAGAGTGCAGGTGGAGCGGATGTGGATGCCTGTTTGAGCAGTTGTGTAGATATTTCAGGGAATTGCTATTTGACTGGATTTTTTAGGAGTCCAACTTTGAAATTTGGAAATACAACATTAATTAATACAGCTGGCTATCCCGATTACTTTATTTATATTTCAAAACTCGGTTCTACAACAGGAATAGATGAATTACAACACGTTTTTAATAGTGTTAAACTATTTCCAAATCCAGCTCAAATGGAACTTACCGTTTTCACAATTTCAAAAAGTTTGGCAAATTCTCAACTTTCTATTTCAGATATGTTCGGAAGAAAAGTTTTGGAACAACTTATATTTAGTGATGCGACTGAATTCTCAATTTCGATCCAAGAACTAAAATCTGGAGTATATTTTTTAACGATTCAAAATGGCGGTGAAATTGGAAGGACTAAATTTATAAAAGAGTAATATTGCCAACAAAAGAAATATTAAACCTCATCTTTCACCAGCAGTTGTATGCTGTTTTAAATTCATCATTAAACTTAAATAAAATCCAGAATTTTTATTCGATAAATTATTTTCAAAAACAATTTGAGCTGAAGCTCAATTTAATTTTATTATTCATTATCCACGACCTTAAGTTCGTGGCAATAGGTCGTGGCAATAATTAGTGGCAATTGATTACCCCGAGCTTTAGCTCGGGGAATACAAAACCAAATACCGAATGGCTTTAGCCACAATTTTTATTAAGAGAAATTTTATAAATTAAACCCAAAACTAATCCAACTTCTTATTAGAAAACAAAACCAATTTGGGCTAAAGCCCAATTCAATTTTATCTTTCATTTATCCACGACCTAAAGGTCGTGGCAATAGGTCGTGGCAATTAGTCGTGGCATTTGATAATAGCAATTAATAAAAATAATAACGGCAGGCTAAAAGCCTGCCGTATTAGTCTTTGTTCCATAAGCATACCTAAACAAAACTAATTTCTTTTTTTCACTGAAGCTGTATCTTCAACCAAACGTATTGTCCAAAAATCATCAGCCAAATTATTATTAAACAGATAATCGTATGGCATGGTAAAATATCCTTTTTGTCCCCATGTATTTCCCCAACTATTTCGAACAATAAAACGTTTTGTTTTATCATCATACCCAACAGCCATTACTGCATGTCCGCCTACTAATTGCTCCGAACTTTTGGGCATATTTAGTTTGCCCGTTTTAGCTACTGCTTCACTTTCAAATTCATCATAAACCGTAAAACCAAACACGAAAGGATATCCTTCTGCAAGGCAGCCTTTCATGTTTGCAAGTTTTTGTGTTAAACGGTGGTAGGATGTTACTTGATGTTTCAATGCACTAGAGTAGCAGGCTTGAGAGGGTTTATGAGTAAATTTATTTATATCATAGGGAAATATCTTTTCGTCACAAACGCCAAGTTTATTTATACTTTTTATTCCATCACGAATTTGTGCACCATTGTCACTGTCAACCGATTTTTCTATTACACGTTCGTTATAATAAATAAACAACCGTGAAGGTATAAAATCATGTTTTGTATTTTGTTTCATTTGCTCAAATTCGAATGCTGCACCTATTGCATTTGCAGTACAACTTCCTAATTGACCTTGGTCGTAAACCTTAGGACAATATTTTCTCAGATCGATTTGAGCAGGGAGTTTCCTTAGCAGAATTGGGCGTACAGCAAATTGAAAATCGCGGTGATCCGGCAAATCGGGGTGCCAACCATAATGTTTCGTTTTATGCTGCATAGTTACTACCTATATATCGTTTTATGTGTCGCTTTGTAAACATTAATTTTTAAACACTTTCAAAAAAATTGTTATACCAATTGGTAAAATATTTACCCGTTTGTTTTTTCATTTTATATGTTTCGTTATGCTTCCTATTTCTTGTTTTTAAAAATTCCGAAACAAAAAAATCAGCATTAACATTATTTAAGCCATTTATCACCGCATTATCCATCTCTTCACCCGGCTCTATATTTAATACATATCTTGTATATTTTATACATTCAACCAAACCAACATTTATAGCATACTCAAAAATAGTATCAGCAATATTTTGATTTAAAATTTTGTCGCCATTCATTTTATCCCAAAAATTAATCTGATAAAAACTAATCACTTCATCTTGTACCAAAATATTATAATCGAGATTAGCAGGAAAGGTGAGTTGTGTTTTTACCAAGTCAATCAATATCCATCCCTTCCAATCGGGGTAAGCTTTCCGATTGATACCTTTATAAACTTCTCCATCTCCTTTATAGGAGTATTTTGCATATCCACCTTTTGGGTGAATAGTTTGGTTAAACATAACATTGAATTTTGCCATGATTTTGAATTTAAATTGGGTTAAATCGTTGCTAAAATTTCTTTTACTTTTATTTACGGAGCAATTTTAAGCCAAGCAATTCATTCAAAAAATACTCAAAATTGAGTATTTTTTTTCTACTTAATTCTAAGTATTTTTTAACAAAATATATTTTGTTATTAATTCATTAAACAATCAATGTTTAATATACATTAAAGCGTTTTATTCACTATTTTAAAGCACTAAATTTGGTATACCAAATATGAATTCTAACATTTATTAGTTTTACTTTGAAAGAAAAAAAATATGTTCACAGGAAACGAAAACCACGACATTAGTTTGCAAGATGCAGCTACGTTGACTCAAAATTTTAGAAACAGCCAAGCTGGAAATCAAAATGTAATTAAAGGTGAATTTTTTGGTAAGGATGCATTAATTGCTTTGCTAACTCAACCCGAGTGTGTGGGTGCTCGTATTTATTATGGGCTCGATACCGGCAATGTTCCCAGGCTAGTTATAGTTGGTGCAAATACTATAGGAGATGATATTCTTAATGGAGTAATAATGGAAAAAGGTTCTATAAGTCCACCATCAAACTCTGCCCCTAATGACATAAACAGTTAATGGAAATAATAATTGCTATAACTTCTTACTGCGAAATAATCCCACTGATTGTGGGTTTATTTCTGTTAAAGCATGTAAAAGATATTGTGGCTAAGCTTTTCATGGGTTTTTTAATTTCTATTATGTTTATTGATTTAGCATCGTACATTAGGTTAACCTATTATCAAACCAATCTTATAGTTTATAACATTTTTGATATTATAACCACCATATTTATGTTGCTTTGTTTTTATTATGGTGGTCAAAAAAAACATTTTGCAAAAGGAATTATATCAGTATTTATCATACTTTGTATGGTATGCTATTTTTTATTAACCGATATGTATACGGTTAATAAACTAAATAATTTTATTACCAATTTTACACAAATTATTGTGTCGGGTTATATGCTCATTAAATTGCTCGACAAAAAAAATATTGTACTACAAAACGAATTTAGGTTTTGGCTTTTTGCCGGATTGCTTATCTTTAGTTTTTCGACATTAACCATTTATTTAATGGATGATATTTATAGAAAAAATGATGCGTTTGTATTTATTTACACTAGAATTTATTACTGGGTAATGGTTTTAGTTACCAATACATTTTATACCTTAGCATTACTATGTCAGAAGAAAGATTCGACATCTATATCACTTTAGTAGCATCCACCATTTCGATGTTGGTGCTGGTGTGTTTTTTTGTTTTGTTACTTTTAAAATACAACAAAAATATGCTTGCCAAACAGCGCGAAATGTTTCAGGCAATATTAAAAGCTGGCGAAACCGAGCGCACCAATGTTGCTCGCGATATTCACGATAGTTTAGGAGGATTATTAGGCAGTACAAAATCGCTTATTCTCGAAACTCGCGATAGTGTAAACGCAAAAGATTCTCCGATTATCGATGGGTTAAATAACGCTATCGAACTCATCAACCTTTCAATTACCGAAGCACGAAATGCATCAAATGCACTTACCCCCGAAGCCATAAAAAAATTTGGATTAAAAGGTGCCA
>CANKGI010000219.1 GCA_947481365.1 Bacteroidota bacterium
GCATTTCCAAAAATTCCGGTTCCTAACTGGCGAATTAGTTACAATGGATTATCTAAAATAGATGCCATCAAAGAATACGCAACAAATATTACCATCAACAATCAGTATTCGTCAAATTACAATGTTGGAAGTTTTATTACAACACTTGATACTACTGGCTCACGAAGCACCTATTCGGGCGATTACTCATCACAATATCAAATAAAAGGAGTATCAATTATTGAACGATGGGGGCCACTCATTGGTGTTGATGTTACCTTCATTAAAAACATCACCACAAAAATTCAATACAATCGCGATCGTACGCTAAACTTTAGTTTAAGTAATTTGCAATTGAACGAGCAAGTAGGAAGTGAGTTTACTTTCGGTATCGGTTACAAAACACATAAACTTGTTTTGCCATTTAATATTGGCGGACATAAGCGTGTGCTCAATAATGATATCACCTTCAGGTTTGATTTCTCTATTCGCGATCAGGAAACAAAAGTTCGTAATCTCGACCGTCCTTCGAACGATCCGGTGCTTGGGCAAAATGTTTGGAAAATCACACCGAATATTGATTACATGATTAATGAAAAGTTAACGCTTAAAATATTTTACGACAGAAGGTCGACTACACCATATACATCAAATTCTTATCCAACAGTTATTCAAAGTGGCGGGTTTACACTTCGATACACCATACAATAATTTAGCTGTTTAGTCGCTGCAAATTGGAGTGAATAAAATTGATTTGAGCCATTGTAATTTCCGATAGCGGTTGAGTTGCCAAAATGGTTCGGATACCACATTTATCAGCACCTGCAATGTTTGATTCATTGTCGTCAATAAAAATACATTCACCGGGTTTTTTGCCAATATCATTTAAAACAAACTCGTAAATCGAGGCATCGGGTTTTCTTAAATTGATTTGATGTGAGTAATAAATTTTATTGAAAAAGGCATTCCAGTTTTCATTTTCGAAAACCGAATTGAAATACAAATCAAAAGCCGAAATATGAATGGAGTTTGTATTGCTTAACAAATACACTTCATATTTATTTTGCAGCTGTTTTATTAATGATAATCTTTCTTCAGGCAAATCAAGGAGCATGGCATTCCATGCAAAATCAATTTGGTGGTCGGTTAAGTCTTTTTTTAAAATCGAGCGAATATTGTTTCTAAAGGTAGAATCGTTGATCAGGCCTTTTTCAAAATCGTGAAACATTTTTTCGTGTTCGCTCATTTCCTCTAGCCCTAGGCCAATGCGGGTAAACTCTTCGAAAGTTTTATTTTGATCGAGGTTTAAAATAACGCCTCCCAGGTCGAGAATAATGGTTGAAATCATATTTTGAATTTTTTATTTGTATTCAGATTGCAAAAATATATGTTTGCACTCCAATTTAATTGGGCCCATAGCTCATTCGGTTAGAGCATCTGACTCATAATCAGGGGGTGCTTGGTTCGATCCCAAGTGGGCCCACAAGTAAAAGCACTTTCGGGTGCTTTTTGTTTTTATTCTACTTTAAAATGATTTGCTGTTACATTATTTTTTCTGAAAAACTAAATCGTTTTTATATTGGAGCTACACAAAATGGTGTTGAGCAAAGACTTCTCGAACACAATAATCAATTTTACGGCTCTTCTGTTTTTACTGCTACAACCAACGATTGGAAATTATTTCTTTCGATAGAATGCAATTCATTTTCTCAAGCTCTTCGTATTGAAAAAGGCATTAAAAAAATGAAAAGCAGAAAGTATCTTGAGAATTTAAAAAAATATCCGAGTATGATTGAACAGTTAAAAGCTGGTACAAAGGATAGTGAATAATCAGGGGGTGCTTGTCCCGATAGCTATCGGGACGATCCCAAGTGGGCCCACTTAATACAGCAAGGGTTTTAAAGATTTGTTTCTTTAGGCCGTTTTTCATTTGCATACATTTTGCATACGAAAGTTATTTAAGAATATATATACTTCTACCCTAGCCATCCCAAACCTCTTTTTTAAGCCAAATTATAATCTCCGAGAAACAAGTATATAATATTATATTACACTCACGTGGTAAAGAGGTTGCTTAATGCTGATACATTAACTATGAAAAAACATAGTGCATATTAGTAGTATCTATTAGAAGGTCGAATTATTTAAGCAAACTCTATCCATTTTTACTTCAATTTTGAAACTTAACATTGTTTTAAGACGCATTTACATTCCTTCGAATAATATAATTTCTAAATTCTAAGAAAACTCTTCATTGAAAAGTGATGATGATCATATTATTCAAAAAATAAAATCGGGTGATCAATCTGCTTATGATGAATTGCTTAAAACATACGAAAGACGAGTGATACAAACCTGTTTCAAATTTTTTTTGAATAAGGAGGATGCAGAAGATTTATCGCAAGAAGTTTTTTTAGAAATATTTCAGTCCATATATTCATTTCGAGGTGACTCTAAACTTTCTACATGGATTTATCGAATTTCTATTGCAAAATGTTTGGATGAAATAAAAAAGAGGAGCAGAAAAAAACGTATCGATTCATTTAAACAAATGATACATATTGATGATGTTACTAATTGGCTATCCGGTGGCGTTATGCCAGATAAAAATATTCGCCAAAATGATAACATGAAACAAATACTGAAGGCTTTAAATACTTTACCCGACAGTCAGAGAGTTGCTTTTACTTTAAGTAAAATTGATGGATACACTAATAAAGAAATTGCCGAAATAATGAATATAAGCAGCAATGCAGTTGAACTATTGGTGTCGAGGGCAAAGAAAAAAACAGGAGACGAGTTAAAATCAATTTTAAAGAATAGCAGTTAATGTGACAGAAATATAGAAAAATATCGTCAAAGTAAACAATACACAAATGAACGAAGCAGAAATAAATAAAAAAGTAAACCAATTGATGAGTGATTTTGAAAACACCGAAGAAATTTGGGTAAGTTCAGAATGGAATCAATCATTGTTAAATAAATTGAGTTCGAATAAACGAAATTTGGGGAAAAGCAGAAGCCGTAAAATAGTTTATATATTGCTAATTGTTTTCGTTGCAAATGCTGGTATTGTTCTCAATATCATCAATAACAAATCCAATCAATTAATTAAACAAGAAAGTAAACTCAAAACAATATCAAAGGAGTTACTGATTAATCCAATATCAATTAACAATTAGGTTATGGATATATTTACACAAAGGAAATTATTATCTCGGGCTGTTGTTATACTAGTACTATTAAATACATGTGTAATTTGTTTTGTTTTATGGAAAACAACAAACGGTAAACATGAACCAGGCTTGTTTCCAAAAGCAGAATTCAGAGATGTATCAGGAATTTTAAAAACAGAATTAGACTTAAATGATACACAAGTAGAACAGATAAAACAGTTGCGCGCTGATTTTTTCGAGAAAGAAAAAAACCTTACCAAACAAATTCGCAACGAAAGAGATTCGATGAATCAAGAAATGTTTAACAAAAGCACCAATGATGAATTGGTGAAATTACTTGCGAAAAATATTTCCGACAATGAGTATAAAATGGAAATGCTTAGGTATGAACAATCGCAACAGTTAAAGGCTATATGCACAACCGAACAACTCAAAAAATTTGAAACATTAGTGTTGCAAATACGTGATTATTTTAGACCCGACAACCAACCTTCCTCCAAATAAAGTAGCAGTTTTTAAAACATGTTTTAAACCTTTTATTGTTAAAAATATCATAAGAGCGTATGAAAAAATTAATTCTTAAATCCATTTTTATGGTAGCATTCGTTTCAATGGTTGGAATCAATGCTAATGCACAAGGAACACCGTCATCAAAAACCGGAATGAGCCAAGAAAAGGTTCAATTACAGGCTGAAAAATCGAAAGTGATGGATGACAAAGCGCAACTCCAAAAAGACAAAGCTGCCGGAAATAAAGATGCAGTGAAAGCAGATAAAGAAAAGCTTAAGGCAGATAAAGCAAAATTTAAAGCGGATAAAGCTGAGCATTTAGCTAATAAAGAAGCCCGTA
>CANKGI010000220.1 GCA_947481365.1 Bacteroidota bacterium
ATAAGCTGGATGCTTTTTAATGAGAGGGTGCTGCAGGAGGCTGAAAACACAAGCACTCCCCTGCTCGAACGACTTAAATTTTTAGCTATATTTTCTTCAAATAATGATGAATTTTTTAGGGTTCGAGTGGCCTCATTAAGAAGATTGCAACAACTCAGTAAAAAGAAAATGAGCGAAACACAATTTTCACCCGATGAAGTTATTTCGGAAATTCAGAGAATTGCAGTTGTACAGCAAGATAAATTTAACAAGGCTTATGATTCGATTTTAAAAGAGCTTTCTGCTAAAAACATATTTATTATTAATGAAAAAGAGCTGAGTGAACAGCAAAAAGATACCGTAAAAGTTTTCTTTAAAACAGATGTTTTGCCTTACTTGGTTCCTATTGTAATTGATGATCTTAAGGATGTACCTCATTTACGCGACCGCTCTATTTATCTGGCCGTTAGAATGAGCGACTCAAAAAATGATATACTTCCAAAACATGCCATAATCGAAATTCCTACTTCTCCTATAAACAGGTTTTATATTTTCCCTAAACAAGATGGCAAAACATACATCATGTTTGTTGATGACGTTATACGAAGTTCGTTAAAAAACATATTCTCCATTTTTGACTACGATACTTTTGAAGCCTATACAATAAAGCTTACACGTGATGCTGAATTTACGCTTGATATAACTGAGGATTATAAAGAAAGTTTAATGGTGAAGATTCAGAAAAGTTTGAAACAAAGATCGATTGGAAAACCTACCCGATTTATTTTTGACAGCAGTATGCCTCACTCCCTGCAGAACTTGTTAATCAACAAACTTCAACTTAAAAGCGTCAATCTAATTCCCGGTGGTCGATATCATAATTTTAAAGATTTTATGTCTTTTCCTAAAGTTGGTAACGACATCGATTATTATCAACCCATCATACAAATTCCAAATAAAGAACTAGATGGTGCCAAAACCATTTTTGAAGTTGTAAGTAAAAAAGATATTATCCTTCATCATCCTTACCAAAGCTTCGATTATGTAATTAGAATGTTGCGTGAAGCTGCAATCGATCCGAATGTTCAAGCAATTAAAATAACTTTATATCGTGTAGCAAAACATTCAAACATTGTAAATGCATTAATCAATGCAGTGAAAAACGGGAAAAAAGTTACTGTACTAATGGAACTTCAGGCCAGGTTTGATGAAGAAGCAAACATTTATTGGACAACTCAATTACAAGAAGCTGGAGCTCGTGTTCAATTTGGTAAACCCGGCCAAAAAGTACATTCTAAATTATGTGTAATTTACCGAAACGAAGATGGAAAACTCAAACGCTATGCGCATCTATCTACAGGTAATTATAATGGTGTAACAGCTCGGCAATATTGCGATCATGGTATATTTACAAAAGACGAACGAATAACTGATGACCTTGAAAAGCTAATTGATGTATTATTTTCAGGTACCAAAAAGCACAAATTCAATCATCTATTGGTTGCACCTGACTATATGCAATCAGAATTTATTTCGCTAATCGAAACCGAAATGAATAATGCCAAAATGGGTAAACCAGCTTATATCATTGCCAAAATGAATAGTTTGGTTGAAGATACACTTGTGAAGAAATTATACGAAGCCAGCCGTGCCGGGGTAAAAATTGATTTGATTGTGAGAGGAACTTGTTCGGTTGTAACCGGTGTAAAAAAACTGAGTGAGAATATTAGAATGATAAGCATTATTGATAGGTTTTTAGAACATGCCCGGGTTTATATTTTTTGTAACGGAGGCACCGAAAAAATATACTTGGCATCATCCGACTGGATGAATAGAAACCTGCACAACCGTGTAGAATGTGCATTTCCAGTGTTTGACGAAAATATTAAAAAGGAAATAAAAGACATCATCAATATTCAATTAACCGACAATGTTAAAGCACGTTTGATTGATATGAATGACGATAATAAATATGTACAAAATAGCAATCCTCCCACACGAGCACAGGTTGCCATTTATGATTATTTGAAAAACAAGTACAATCCTTAATACAAATCCAGTATCATTTATTGATTATATTTGCGCAGTAAAACGTTTTGTCGCCTCACTCAATTAGTTTTGAATGGGGAGGAAAGTCCGGGCAACACAGAGCAACATACCTCCTAACAGGAGGGGATTTTGATATAATGTCGAAATCACAGAAAGTGCCGCAGAAAATTAAACTACCCCATCCGTCCCGATTGCTATCGGGATCGGGAGAGGAAAAGGTGAAAAGGCGGTGTAAGAGACCACCGAATAAATGGCAACATTTATTGCACGGTAAACCTTATGTGTTGTAAGACCAAATAGGCTTCGATTTTTGGGCTGCTCGCTCAAATGCTTAGGCTATCGAAGTGGGTAGGTTGCATGATCACGTCAGTGATGGCGTGGCTAGATAAATGACAGAAGGGTTAATGTAAATTAACTTCACAGAACTCGGCTTATAGTTTTACTTTTTAAACAAAGGGTGAACTGATTATTCAGTATCACCCTTTGCCATTTATAATCGATAATTTATTCGGAAACCAATTTGATAAAAATTTCTTGCATGCTTGGTAAATGCTCAGCAAATGAAAGCACTTCAACCTGGTTAATCGCTTCTGAAATTAGGCTGTTTGGCGATACAGTAGTTTTTATTTTGATGTTTGATTGTTTGATGTTATTATCAAAATGTTGAGTACTCAGAATTTCAAAATTATCATTGAGCACTAATGTTTGTCCGATATAATTCAATTCAAAAATATTGGGTTTAAAATCTTGTCGTATTTGCTTTACGCTTCCTTCAAGAACTTTTTGAGAGCGGTTAATGAGTGCTATATTATCACATAATTGCTCAACCGATTCCATACGGTGAGTTGAGAAAATAATGCTGCAACCTTTCTCTTTCAACCTCAATATTTCGTCAGTAATAATGTTAGCATTTACAGGGTCAAAACCCGAGAATGGTTCATCCAAAATAATGAGTTTAGGCTCGTGAACAACGGTGGCAATAAACTGAATTTTTTGTTGCATTCCTTTTGATAGTTCTTCTACTTTCTTTTTCCACCAGCCTTTTATTTCAAATTTATCTACCCAAACTTTAAGTTTTTCTAATGCATCATTGCGACTCATTCCTTTCAATTGAGCAAAGTATAGCAACTGCTCTCCTACTTCCATTTTTTTATACAAACCGCGTTCTTCTGGCAGGTATCCTATCTCATAAATATTTGATTGATGAATTTTATTTCCATTAAAGAAAACTTCACCTTCATCGGCAGCAGTTATTTGAGTAATGATTCGAATGAGTGTTGTTTTTCCAGCACCGTTTGGTCCGAGCAAGCCATAAATACAACCCTCTGGAACAGTAATACTCACTTTGTTGAGTGCAAGGTGTGTAGCAAATTGTTTGGAAACATTTTTTACTTCGAGTACATTCATGAACACAAAATAAACATTTGCTAATCAAATGTGAGAATAGAATGGTTAAAATTATTTTAACTTGCTATAAAATTTATCATCATGCACGAAGCATTAAGTATCGGACAATTTGAAATGCGATTATTACTTGCCTTTGTTTTAGGAGCTATTATTGGATTAGAAAGACAATGGCAGCATAAAATTGCTGGACTCAAAACAAATTCGCTTGTTGCAGGTGGTGCGGCATTATTTATATTATTATCCGAAAAAATTACCGGTGATTCATCGGCAGCTGCACGTGTTGCAGCGCAAATTGTAACTGGCATTGGTTTTTTGGGTGCCGGTGTAATTATGCGTGAAGGCATAAATATATCAGGGATTAATACCGCAGCTACTATTTGGTGTTCGGGAGCAATTGGCTCGATTGCCGGTGTAACCCCTCCTAAAAATCGGACTGAATAAAAATAGACAAAAAATCTTAATTTTAAACAGTCATGAAAAACCAAAAATTTAGCGAATCGCAAATTATAAATGCGATCAAAGATCACGATGCTGGAAAATCAGCAGTTGACATTTGTCG
>CANKGI010000221.1 GCA_947481365.1 Bacteroidota bacterium
CTAAACCCATTGTTGAAATAACTTCTAATGCAAGACTTTGTTTTTCATCACCCTGTATAAGAACAAAATGATTATCGTATTCCAATAATGTATTTCTACTTCTTAACCATTCATATCCATCTGTAAACAACTTGCCCTTTTTAGAAAAAAATTCTAGCCACCATTTACTATTAAATTTTTCAAAGTTTATTTCTGAAATATTTGGATCGAAAACTGCTTCTAAATCCAAGTGTTTTATTTTAATTTCACAACCGCATGTTGCACAAAATTTTGAATTAGCTTGAATCTCTGCCCCACATTTGCTACAAAACATATAACTCCTTAATTTCTGCATCAGTCAGTTCAAATAAGAAAATTTATTGAGATACAAATTAAGATTACAAATAAAAGATTAAGCCTGAAAAAATAAGGCAAAAAATTAAAGCTGGCCAAAGTGACCTCGTTAAGGCTACGGCCGCATGACAATTGTTTGGATACCTACTTGTTATTTGTTTTTCCCAAAATGAATTACTAGCTCTCCACTGAGAATAATTTCGACTGTTACCTTGGTACATTCCACTATCAAATATAACATCACCTGATTTAACAAATTCAATCCAACGCTCATAATTAATTGGGTCGCCAAATACAATCGTAGTATAGAAACCTTGCTTATCTTTTAAACACTTAAACCAGCCCTTTTTGTTAAACTTATTTTCTAATTTCTTTTTGATAGAAGCTGCATCCCATCTCGCAATCAGCAAGCCTTCTTGCTGCAAAATTAATGGAACAATGACATTCTTATTTACTCTTTGGTCTTTAGAAAAAAAATACCTAATACAAATATTGTTCTGCGCATCAACTATTAAATCTTGGCCAAAACTATTAACTTTATTGATTTTAGGTACAGGCTCCCCAGACCAAGAGTATCGATTACCTTTTTCAGCATTAGGCTTACCAAATATGGTTAAAAAATTATCCCTTGAAATCCCATATTGCCTATCCTTATATACGTAATAATTTGCTGACCAATCCCCAAAAGTAGTCTTACTTGTTGTGTCATTTTTCATTTCAAAATCATAAATATCAGGGGTATTGCTTGCATTTGCAGCTATGCCCATCATCCGCTCCAACCAGTGACCATCTTTGCCATCATGCTTTATATTAGATCCAGTAGTGTCAGGTCTTTTACCTTTAACATTCGTTAAAAATAAATCTATGATTTTTTGTTTATTGCCCATGTTATTTTCCTTAACGAAATTAACTTATAGAACTAATCATAAAGATATCACCTATAGATTTAGGTTGGGTAATAATCTATTAATTAATCATAGACTGTATTTAGTTGACCAGTTAAAATCAGGGTCATCTACAGGATAAGTTAGGCGTGTAAATGGAAATTGATGACAAAGCTGGCTATATAAAACATAAACGTGAAAGCATGGGCCTGTCACAGCTGGAGTTTGCGAAAATACTTGGCCTTAAAGAGAATGGGGAGCGAACGGTTGGCGGATGGGAAAGAGGCGAACATATACCATCAGAAGCTAAATGGATACAAATCAGTCAACTTCAAACTCACACACCTTATAAAAACTTAAATACTACAAAGCCCGCATTTAAATTTATTGATTTATTCGCAGGCGTCGGTGGCATTAGATTGCCATTTCAAGAAATGGGTGGCGAGTGCGTATTCACTTCAGAATGGGATAAGTTCTCCCAGAAAGTTTATGCTGCCAACTTTGGAGAATTACCTTCAGGAGATATAACACAAACACCAGCAATATCTATTGCTGACCACGATATTTTGCTTGGTGGGTTTCCTTGTCAATCATTCTCACAAGCAGGTTTAAAACGAGGATTTAGTGATTCTCGCGGCACGATGTTTTTTGAAATTCAGAGAATACTTGCAGAGAAAAGACCAAAAGCATTTATGCTGGAAAATGTTAAGCAGCTTAAAGGTCACGATAAAGGGCAAACACTGCAAACAATCCTAAATATTCTTGAAGGACGAAACACTCAAGAAGTACCAGATGATATTCCAATGTCTGAAGAAGCAAAAAAAGCATTATCAGCAAAACTTAACTACCAAGTGTTTTATAAAGTATTAAGAGCTGCTGACTTTGGTGTCCCGCAAAATAGAGAACGAATATTCATTATAGGTTTCGATTTGAATCACTTTGGTGAGGATTTAGACTTTAAATTTCTTTTCAAATGGCCAGAGCCACCATTAACTCCAACCAAACTTGGCGACATACTTGAAGACTCTTCCCGCATAGATTCAAAATATACTTTGTCAGAAAAATTATGGGATGGTCATAAACGTCGGAAAGAAGAACATAAAATTAAAGGCAATGGATTTGGTTATTCATTGTTCAATGAAAATAGTCCATACACGAGCACGTTAAGCGCTAGATATTACAAAGATGGCAGTGAAATATTAATTGATCAAAGTTATCTAAACAAACCTCCAAGAAAACTAACACCTAGGGAGTGCGCGAGGCTTCAAGGATTCCCAGAAGATTTTATTGTTAATGCAGTATCAGATGTTCAGGCATATAAACAGTTTGGCAATTCAGTATCAGTGCCAGTTATTCGAGCTGTAGCCAAGGAAATACTCAACGCTTTTGACAAGGCAGATCTTGTTAAAAACAACGAGGCAGCAAATGCCGAATATAAATCTTTAAAGAATGCTAATACGCAGTTACATCTTTTCTCATAAAATTTTTAATTAACATGCTCTTAAAGATTGTTCAAAACGTCTTCTAATCTATGAAAATATAAATATGGTGCAAGCAACGTATCGCCACCGCCACCACCACTTCTGCTGTTATTCCAGCTAGTTCCACTTAAAAATTCGTTTATAAATAGTGAGTCCCATTGCTTAAACTCCCTATTTTCTCTATCTTTTATTTGCCTAACGTTATAAAGAACTGGCAATTTAATTTTATTCAGAAGGTACAAATACCAAAGTAACCTACGTGAGTCCCATCCATACTGCCATTTTGATTCATCATTTTCACAATCATTAGTTATCGGAGTTTTTTCCTTAATTTCAACGAGCACTACCTGATCATCTTTCAAGATGAAACCATCAAGGTCTATAAGATACTTGTTTCTAGCTTGACGTAAAACATAATCTATAAAATATCGTGTTGCATAAATCTTCATCAACGTACGAATGTCATACTGCTTAAAATAAGAAAATTGATCATCTCCTCTTAATTTATACAAACTTGGATTTCGCTCCACCTTGTCAAAATGATTAAGAAATATAGTGAAATCTTGCGTAGCATGTTCACTAAATGTTAGAGATTGTTTATCAAATACATAAAAGATAAATTTGGGGGTCAAAATATTGGTATCAATTTTTTCTCCACTATTGCTGGTTACTTTAAATACTTCAGTTCCCCAACCTTCTTCAAGAATTTTAACGTAAAGTAATTCTCCGACTTCATCCCAATTAGCGATCTTCTTATACACTTCTATGTAAATATCAGGAGCCTCGAAATCCATAGTACTGTAAAGAAAAAAGTTTTTATCCCCAGCATCGCCTGATACATTTTTGGAAATAAACTGACCTCCTTCAACAAATCTCAAACTAGAACCAGAATAATTTTCAATTGCCTTTTCAAATTCTATTTCAGCTTTAAATCCAAGAACTCGCCTTTTAAAATAGTCATTATTAGTCACTTTGCTATCAACTGCAGTCGTTGTAGCGGTACATATAACCTTTTGGAGACTATCAACAAGTTTATTGATCATAGTTATGGCTCTTTATAGAACAAATAATGAAA
>CANKGI010000222.1 GCA_947481365.1 Bacteroidota bacterium
TCAACTTTTTGTTGTTGAATGCGACTTGGCCTGAATTTTCCATCTTGATGAAATAATTGAAAAATGGAATTTGTAACAGAAAAATTAGTTTCAACTCCAATCAAATCCATCAACCTAAATGGGCCCATTTTAAATTTACAACTTTGCATCAGTGCATCAATGGTTTCAAAATCTGCAACATTTTCTTCGGCAATTTTTAAAGCCTCAACATAATAATGCCGTGCTACACGATTCACAATAAAACCCGGAGAATCAGCAGCTGTGACACATGTTTTTCCTGTTGATGAAATAAATGATTTGCAAAATGATGCTATTTCATGATTTGTTTCAACACCCGAAATAATTTCAACCAGTTTCATTATAGGTGCTGGATTAAAAAAATGAATCCCCAACACACGTTCTGGGTTTGGTATTTTCGATGCAATTTGTGTAATCGGAATAGATGAAGTATTGCTTGCCAGGATGGTTTCAGGTTTGTTTTGTGAAGCAACGGTTAAAAAAAATTCGTGTTTCACGGCAAGTTTTTCAAGAATGGCTTCAATAATTAAGTCTCCTTTTACATCAGCTATTTTATCGGTAAAAGTGACGCGTGAAAGTATTTCTGATTTTATTTCGGCCGTAATTTTTTGTTTCTCCACTAACCCCGATAACGATTTTTCTATGGAGTTTTTTGCTTTAGATAGCATGTCGGCACTAATATCAAAAAGTATGGTAGGGTAACCGGCTTGCGACATGTATTGAGCTATTCCAGCGCCCATGGTTCCCGAACCGGCAATGCAAATCGTTTTTATTTCAGCTATCATCAGGTGCAAAAATATTGAATAAAAGTGTTGGGTTTAAAACATTTCAACGCAAAAATTGATTATATATTCATCATTCTAAGTTTTTTTTACTCACGGATGTTTAATTTATATTGCAAACGAAAATAAAGTTATGATAACAGTTAGCGAAAAAGCCAAAACACGAATTATTGATTTAAAAAAAGAATCGAATTATACGGATGATTATTTTTTGAGAGTGGGAGTTGAAAGTGGCGGTTGCTCGGGGTTGGCCTATAAACTCGATTTTGACAATTCGGTAAAAGATGGAGATGAGGTGATAGACCAAAATGGAGTGAAGCTCGTAACAGACAAAAAGAGCATATTATACCTATTTGGAACCGAATTGGATTTTACAGATGGGCTAAACGGCAAAGGGTTTACGTTTATTAATCCCAATGCGAGTAGAACATGCAGTTGTGGCGAGAGTTTTTCTGTTTGACAAAAATTTACGTAAAAGTTTGATTTTAAATTCAAAGGGATATATTTGCAGTCCTTTTTAAAATTAATAATTAGAATAAACTAATGGCAAACCATAAATCAGCTGAAACAAGAATACGTAACAGTGCGTCTAAAAGATTGAGAAACAGATATCAAGCTAAATCTACACGTACAAGCATTAAAACTTTAAGAGCAGCTACCGATAAATCGGAAGCAGAAACATTGTACAAAAAAGTATCGTCAATGCTCGATAAACTTGCTAAGAAAAACATTATACATAAGAAAAAAGCGGCTAACCAAAAATCAAAATTAGCTAAAGTGGTGAAAAAGGTTGGAATAGAAGTAGTAGCAAAAAAAGCCGGAAAAAAAACAGCAAAAAAAGTTTCTAAATAGAAATGATAATTTTATAACATTGAAAGGCTTCTACTTGTAGAGGCCTTTTTTATTGATGTCTGTCATGGGTTCGTTTGGCCAGCATTGCCAAACGTATTGAAAGCATTAGTCGTTTATTAAGAGCTTTATATAAAATAAAGGGTTACGCAGTTTAGCACGTAAATCAAGATCCTCAAACATGCAACTGATGGTTTCACGAAGTGTTTTATTTTTGTTGGCTTTATTCACCACAAAATTAAAAAGCCACGGGTATTTGCAAAGGCGTTGCATGGTATGACTTAATTTCAATTCGTCCCACTGTCGGTCATAAAATGCATTGTCGTATCCCGATAAAAATTCGGCATCAAATCGGTTTTGTTTAACAGCTTCTTCAATTTTATCAGCAGCCATCATTCCGCTATATAAAGCATTGCCTATGCCTTCTCCTGTAAACGGGTCGATTAGTGAGCCGGCATCACCAGCAAGTATAAAGTTGTCGCCAGAAAGTGGTCGTTTTTTCGAACCCAAAGGCAACCCCCAACCTTGAATATTTCCGGTTAGTTTAGCATTTTTAAAACGATCTTTAATACCAGGATTGTTAGCTATGGCACGAAGCATATCTTCTTTCAGATTTACTTTTTTCTTACTCACAAAACTGCTGAGCATTCCTGCACCAACATTTGCCATTCCGTTTGGTAAAGGGAAAATCCAAAAATATCCAGGAAGCAATTCTTCTAAAAAATGTAATTCTATAAAATTTTGCTCATGCATTCCTTCAACACCTTCGTAGTAGGCACGTATTCCAGCACAATAATGCTCGTTGTCTTTTTTTATGCTAGCAAATTTCTTTGCTACAATCGACCGATCTCCTTCGGCACCGATTATTAATTGTGAATGGAGAATGGAAAACGGAGAATTATTTTTTGTGTATGAAATATTTACGCCATCACCTGTCTTTTCAATGTCTGTAACCTCGGCTCCATCAATAATGGTTGCAAAATTTTTATCAAGTCGCTTAAAAAGCTCAAAGTCAAAATCCATTCGCTTCGAAATAAATCCTGGAGGATATTTTTCTTTGCTCATGTCTTTTTTAAATGGAATATCAATTGACTTTCCATTTGGTGCCACAAATTTCACACCCCAACTATCAATAAATTTCGATTGCTGATTAGCAAAAGAAGGAACAATCGATTCATCCAAACGATTAAGTACGTAAACTGATTTGCCACTTAAAGCATCGCCACAAACCTTATCACGCGGAAAAACAGCCTTATCAATAATGGTATGATGAATGCCCTTTTTTGCTAGAAACAATGATGTTGAACAGCCAGCTGGTCCAGCTCCGATAATTACAATTTGATGCTCTTTCATTTACGTGCCGCAATAATAATCGAGTAAAACCGAAATCGCTAAACCAAAAATAAAATAAGACATTGTGTCAATGGCTTGATTTTTGGTAAATTCGAACACACATAAAAAAAGTATGCAACTATTTTCTAAAATGCCTTCATCTGCCAAAACCTGGATTTACGCAGCAAATCGTGTATTAACCTCTGATGAGCAGTCACAATTAAACACATTTGCAACAGATTTTTTGAATAACTGGGTTTCTCATCAGCAAAAAGTTGTTGCCGATTTTGCTATCGTACATCAATTATTTTTTGTGTTGATGGTTGACGAAAATGCTTGTCATTTAGGTGGCTGCGGAACAGATGATTCGGTTAGGTTTATTAAATCGGTTGGCAGCAAATTTGGAGTTGATTTTTTAAACAGAATGCAAACAGAAATAATGGTAGATGGTAATATAATTGTTTCTACAAAAGGCAATACCATCAAGCTTTACGAAGAAGGAAAAATTAACAACGAAACGCCATTTTTTAATAAAAACCTATTACATAAAAACGAATTTGACAGCAAATTCGAAATACCTTTTAAAGATTCGTGGGTGTTTAAATCAGCACATCAGCTTCAGTCAAGCTAATTTTATTATGTAATAAAACTATTTGCAA
>CANKGI010000223.1 GCA_947481365.1 Bacteroidota bacterium
AGCTGCCGGAACACTTTTACAATTTAACGTAGAAGAAGGTCAGGTTTTAATTGCGAATCAACCCATCGGAATAATTGATACAACACAATTGTATTTACGCAAAAAACAAATCGAAGCACAGATAGATGCAATACTCGGACAGAAACCGGATATTCCTGTTCAGATTGCTGCATTGCAAGAACAATTAAAGCAAGCCGAATTAAATCAGCAACGACTAAAAAATTTGGTAAAAGCAGATGCTGCTCCGCAAAAACAATTAGATGACGCCAACACGCAAATTGAAGTCATCAAAAAACAAATTGATGCACTAACTTCAACATTAGATATTAGTTCGGAAACGGTAAACAGAAATGTTCCTCCTCTAGAAAAACAAATTGCACAATTAAACGATCAACTTCGCAAGTGCAGAATTATCAACCCCGTTCACGGTACAGTGTTAACCAAATATGCACAACAATTTGAAATTACTGCACCAGGAAAAGCATTGTATAAAATTGCCGAACTCGATACCATTATTTTGAGAGCATTTGTTACAGGCACTCAACTTTCGCAATTAAAACTCGGACAAAAAATGACAGTTCGGGTTGATGATGGTTCGCAAAAGATGAAAGCATATTCGGGATTGGTTTTTTGGATTTCAGATAAATCGGAGTTTACTCCCAAAACTGTGCAAACTAAAGAAGAACGTGCTGATTTGGTGTATGCAATTAAAGTTCGCGTAGTTAATGATGGGTTCTTAAAAATTGGTATGTACGGAGAAGTTAAATTCTAAATAGAAATTCATGCCATCAATTGTTCTCAATCATATTACAAAAACCTATAATAAAGGAACAACATTAGCTGTTGATGACATTTCATTTTCGGTTAATGAAGGTGAATTATTTGGTTTGATTGGGCCTGATGGAGCCGGTAAAACAAGCATATTTAGAGTACTTACCACTTTGCTTTTGCCCGATAAAGGAAATGCCGAAGTGTGCAATTTTGATGTGGTAAAAGATTACAAATCGGTGAGAGGAATTGTGGGATACATGCCCGGAAAATTTTCGTTGTACCAAGATTTAACCGTTGAAGAAAACTTGAATTTTTTTGCTACGATTTTTGGAACAACCGTTGAAGAAAACTATGATCTCATCAAAGATATTTATATTCAGATTGAACCTTTTAAAAACAGAAGATCGGGAAAATTATCAGGCGGAATGAAACAGAAATTAGCACTTTGTTGTGCATTGGTACATAAACCTGAAGTGCTTTTTTTAGATGAGCCAACCACAGGTGTTGATGCTGTTTCGCGCAGAGAATTTTGGGAAATGCTAAAGCGTTTGCAAGAACAAAAAATAACTATTCTGGTATCAACTGCTTACATGGATGAAGCAACATTGTGTGATCGAATTGGTTTAATTCAAGCAGGTAAAATGCTTACGATTGATACGCCTGAAAATGTGCTGAATGCTTATCCCGAAAAATTGTATGCCATCAAATCAAACAACGTACATAAATTATTAAACGATTTGCGTGCTTACGAAGACACGCTTCATTGCTATGCTTCTGGCGAGTTTTTGCATCTATCATTTAAAACAGAAAATGAATCTAACGAAAAAAATATGTTGCATTTTTTAGAGCAAAAAGGAAATGCTGGAATTGAAATGCATCATACAAAACCAAATATAGAAGATTGCTTTATTCGCTTAATTGAAAGTTAAACACAAATTGAAAATGGAGAGTTGAAAGTTGAAAATGAAATATTAATGGAAAGTTGAAAACGATAGACAACAAATAATTTTCAACTTTCAATTTTCACTTAATTAAAAATGAAAGAGACGGTAATTAAAACAGAAAATCTTACAAAACGCTTCGGTGATTTTATTGCTGTTGATGGGATAACTTTTGAAGTTTACAAAGGGGAAATTTTTGGGTTTCTTGGTGCAAATGGCGCAGGTAAAACAACTGCCATGCGTATGCTTTCAGGACTTTCAACTCCTACATCTGGCAAAGCAACAGTTGCAGGAATTGATGTGTTTAAGCATCCGGAGCTCATCAAAAAAAATATCGGTTATATGAGTCAACGATTTTCGTTGTACGAAGATTTAACAGTTATCGAAAACATAAAATTTTATGCCGGCATTTATGGTTTGACAGATAAAGAAATTAAAGAAAAAAGTGATTTGGTAATCCATCAACTTGGGATGCAAAACGAAATAAAAAAACTCGTTCGTGATATTCCTCTTGGATGGAAACAAAAGCTTTCATTATCGGTTGCAATATTGCATGAACCCAAAGTTGTGTTTTTGGATGAACCAACCGGAGGTGTTGACCCTGCTACGCGCAAACAGTTTTGGGATATGATTTACCAAACAGCCGACAAAGGCATTACTGTTTTTGTAACTACACACTATTTAGATGAAGCTGAGTATTGCAATCGCATATCGATTATGGTTGATGGACGAATGGATGCAATTGGAACTCCACGAGAACTGAAAGAACGATTTGAAGTAAAAACAATGGACGAAGTTTTTTATAAACTGGCGAGGAGCGCGAAGCGCTCGGATAATTGAAAATGGAAAAGTAAAAATTAAAAAGGCAAAAAACTAACAGCTAACTGCTAGAAGCTAACAGCTAAAATATGCGTCAACTAATCAATTTCATTAAGAAAGAATTTTACCACGTGTTTCGCGATAGGAAGACGTTGCTCTTGCTTTTTGGAATGCCCATTGCACAAATTATTTTGTTTGGTTTTGCGCTTACCAACGAAATAAAAAATTCGAAAATCGTGATTGCTGATTTCTCAAAAGACATTGCTACGCAACGTATCATTCAAAAAATTGAGGCGAGTTCGTATTTCAATATCGAAAAAAACATTTACAACAAAGATGAAATTGGAGCAGCTTTTCGCAGTGGAAAAATAAAAATCGCCATCATCTTTCCGAATCATTTTAATGATGATTTGATGCATTTAAATAAAGCACAGGTACAAGTTATTGCCGATGCTTCCGATCCAAATACGGCAACTACTTTAACCAATTATGTAAACTCGATTATTAGCGATTATCAGCAAGAAATTTGGAATACCAATAAAGTTCCGATGCAAATAATTCCCGAATTGCGAATGCTTTACAACCCCGATTTAAAAGGTGCTCCCAACTTTGTTCCGGGTGTAATGGCAATGGTGTTACTTTTAATTTGTGTAATGATGACATCCATTTCAATCGTTAAAGAAAAAGAAATGGGAACGATGGAAATTTTGCTCGTTTCGCCATTCAAACCATTGTTGGTTATCATCGCAAAAATGGTTCCCTACCTTTTTATTTCATTGCTCAATCTTTGCATTATTTTATTGCTGAGTGTTTTTGTTTTGTCACTTCCGATAAAAGGAAGTTTGCTTTTGCTTTTTGGCGTGAGTACACTTTTTATCATCACTGCATTATCCCTCGGACTATTTATTTCTACCATCACCACAACACAGCAAGCAGCCATGTCGGTAAGCATGTTGGGCATGATGTTGCCTACAATTATTTTGGGCGGATATATGTTTCCGATAGAAAATATGCCATTGCCTTTACAGGTTATGTCGAACATTGTGCCTGCAAAATGGTATTACATTATTGTGAAAGC
>CANKGI010000224.1 GCA_947481365.1 Bacteroidota bacterium
AACGTACCTTCGAGCAACAATGCAAGAATGTAATTTCCTTCTGTTTTAAACATTGATGGATCGGGGTTGATACGAGCCAAATTTAAATCAACTTTAACAGGTGCATTTACTACACGTGAGTAAGGTGATGAATGTAACAAAACTGTTTTCTTGAGTTGTTTGTTCAACGTGGTATCAATTGAATTTGCAAACTGAAACCACACATGATCAATATTTTTTACGATTGGATGAGATGCTGTTGGGGCAGCAACCGGAAAGAACATCCATGGTAATAACTTTTGCTGAGGCATTCCATTTTTCATCGAACTTAATATTGGAATGGCATTGCATTGTGCATCTTGAATAAGATTTGAATTTACACGCACTCCGTATCTGAAAAGTATATCATCCAATTTCGTATCGTAACTTGCAGTCATAAAATATGTTTCTTTACCTATGCTATCCATCTCAGCAATTTGAGTTTCTACACACCACAAAATTTTACCTCCATTCATCACAAACTGATCGAGTTTAAATTTATCAAACTCCGAAAAAGGTAATGTTGGTTTTGCAATTACAATTCCCGAATACTCGTTTAAAACGCTTGGTGGAACAGACGAAAGCGGAATACGTTTTACTTCATAAAACTTTTTCAATTCATTTTCGGCATCGGCAACTTCCCATTGTCCGAGCTCACCATGATCATCTAAAAAAGCTATTTTCTTAGTGCTTTTTTGTGTGGCATTTCGCAACACATTGGCTATTTCGTATTCGAGCAATTCAATAGAACTATTGATTACCGCTTCGGGTGCATCTCCAAATTGTTGTTTCAGTAAGTTCAGCGGAAACTCTTTTCCCTGATAATAAAATATGGCTCCGGGAACAATTATCTTTTGCGAAAGTTCGTCATCTTTTTTTGTTTGAACCTCGGTAGGTTGTAATCCTTTGGTTCCTAATTCCTGAACAATTTCGTTTGTCTTTTTCTTATTTGCATCGGCAAACGGATCAATAAATTCATACTGCAATTTACCATGCGTATAAATGCTAAACTCATCCAGCATTTCTTTTGTAGATCGGCTCAAACGCTTGAATCCTGCAGGGAAATCGCCTTCCAAATAAACTTTCACATACATCACATCCGTAACTTTTGATGCCAGTTCTTTACTGGCTTTCGAAAGTGAATACCGCTTTTCTTTGGTCATATCCACTCGGAAAAAATATCCCGAGAGGATTAAATTTAAAAAAACGAGCAATGCAAGAACAAGCGTCAATTCTAAAATTGAAGCGCCTCTCTTTCCTCCTTTTGGAGAAACATTACTATTACTATTTTTATTTATACTCATTAATTATATGCAATCAATTATTAAATTATCTCATCATCAAATTATCAAATGGGCTTTCACCATTTTCTTGAACCAAACACCGTTTTGGTTGCCCATAAAAATGCGGTGATAAAACTTAAAAAATATAAAATATCCCTTGAGTCGATTACCCCACGACTGATCGATTGATAATGTGCATTGATACCCAGTGATGCCACAACATGATCAAAACTTCCCAACAAATTAAAGTTAGCCAGCAAATCAAAAATGTTGTAAAAACAGTAACACAAAAACATTGAAACAATGAACGAGACAATTTGATTATCGGTGATGGCTGATGAAAAAATTCCTACCGCTACAAAGCATGATGCCAGAAAAAACAAACCGATATACGAACCCCAGGTTGCACCAATATCAATGTTTCCGGCTGGTGAGCCAAGTTGATAAACAGTATAAAAATAAAGCAAGGTTGGTAACAATGAAAACAAAACCAACAATACTCCGGCAAAATATTTTCCTAAAATAATTTGAAAATCGCTTACCGGTTTTGTGGTAATAATTTCTATCGTTCCCGTTTTTTTCTCTTCGCTAAACGAACGCATCGTAATTGCCGAAATCAGAAAAATAAAAACCCAAGGTGCCATGTTGAACAAGGTATTTAAATCGGCATAACCCATATCAAACACATTGTAATCGGGCAGCACCCACATAAATAAACCAATGGCAATCAAAAAAACAATCATCACCACATAAGCAATGAGCGAACTTAAAAAACTGCGTATTTCTTTTTTGAGGATGCTATACATATAAGTGATGAAGGAATGAAGGGATGAGGGGATTAAGGAATGTTAGCATAAGAATGTTAAGAGTGAGTGTCTTTCGTTTTTCAATTAATCCATTTAGTAACGCACTAACTCTGTTAATTTTTTCGTCCAAATCGTTAAATTTATTTTCGTCTGTAAAATTCAAATTTTTTGCCAATGTATTTAACGTATCAAGTTCGCTTAACGAACCCAAAGAAATATAAAAAAACTGAATCGTTTCTTTATTCGACTTTCTAGCTACCCCCTCTGCAATATTTGATGGAACTGATACAGCAGCCCTTTTCATTTGTGAAATCATTCCAAATTTTTCGTCAGTTGGGAAATCAATACATAAATGATAAACCAACGAAACCAATTCCATAGCTTCTTGCCAAACAATTAATTTTTTATGTGGTCTTTCTGTTCTATTCATTTTATTTTTTGAAACCTAATTAATATCTTCATCACCTAATTCCTTCATAACTCGTATCTCTCCCCTCATCCCATCATCACCTAATCCCTTCATCCCTTTTCGTCAATTTCTGAAATACATCTTCAAGACTTTCTTCTTCCAAATTCATCGATAATAAAATCCAATTTTGCTTTGAAGATTCGTTTGAAATTTCTTCACGTAAGTCCCTTTCACATTTCAACAAAAATTTCTTTCCTTTTTGTTTTACCGAAATCACTCCCGAAATATTTTTCAGAGCGTTTTCATTCACATCATTTTTAAACTCAACAGTAATAGAAACTTCTCCGGTAAGTTTTTGCTGAAGCTTTTCAATCTTATCATCTGCAACAATTTTTCCTTTGTCAATAATCACCACACGATTACACATCGCTTCCACTTCTTGCATAATATGTGTTGAAAGAATAACGGTTTTATCTTTACCGATTTCGCGAATCAAATCGCGCATTTCGCCAACCTGATTTGGATCGAGACCGGAAGTAGGTTCATCTAAAATCAACACTTTGGGATTGTTGAGCATAGCTTGTGCAAGACCCACTCGCTGTTTGTATCCTTTTGATAATTGACCGATTTTTTTCCTTCTTTCCTGCATCAAACCTGTACGTTCAATCATCGATTCAACGGCAGTATTTGCTTTTTTACCAAGGTTTTGCAACTCGGCAATAAAGAGCAAATATTCTTTCACATACATATCGGTGTAAAGCGGATTGAGCTCTGGCAGATAGCCAATATTTTTCCGCACTTCAATTGGATTTGTTTCCACATCAAAGCCGCAAACGTTTGCCTTTCCAGCATTTTGAGGAATATAACAAGTAAGAATTTTCATGGTTGTAGATTTTCCGGCTCCGTTCGGACCCAAAAAACCAAGTATATCTCCGGGTTTTACCTCGAATGAAATTTCGTCAAGTGCTTTCTGCTCCCCGTAAATTTTTGTTAAATGATCAACTATTACCGACATGCTTTTATAGTAGTCAGCG
>CANKGI010000225.1 GCA_947481365.1 Bacteroidota bacterium
TAAAAAATAGTAATTTCTTTTGAGCCGTTAAAACTTTCTCCTATTTTTGAGTTAGCTGCAAGTGTAGCGGACGACACAACCGACAACAAACGAACAGAAAAACAGTAGACAAAATGCCAACGCTTCGTAAAATTAAAAGAGCTGCAAGCCGATACACAGGCCAACGCTTTTGCAGCTCTTTTAATTTTACCCAACCGCACCAAAAGCCCACCCACCACCCGACCAGTGGACGGTTGACAATTTGACGGCAACTTTCAACAAAAAACGGTTTAAAAAATTAACTTTACACTTTAATAAATTAATAAAATAAATGGCAACTAGCAATCTTGTAAAAGCAAAAAACGAAAAGAATGACGAGTTTTATACTCAGTATGTTGATATTCAAAAAGAGATTGAGGCATATTTAGAATATAATCCAAATGTATTCCGAAAGAAAGTTGTTTATTGCAACTGTGATGACCCATACGAGAGTAATTTCTTTCGTTATTTTATTCTCAATTTTAAAAGATTTGGCTTAAAACAACTCATTACTACCAGTTATAAACCATCACCTATTGCTAATACACAATTAGAATTATTTGGTAGTGACAAAACACTCCCAAAAACCAAAGGGCGACCTAAATTAACAGCCAACAAGTTTATCATCAATGATGTTTATGACATAGATGGAGATGGTGAGTTTAACTTAAAAGATGTTGCACAACAATTAAAAATAAACAAACATAATGATTGGGAACCTCTAAATGGCGATGGCGATTTTCGGAGCGAAGAGTGTATAGAACTTCTCCAAAAATCAGACATCGTTGTAACAAATCCACCATTTAGTTTGTTTCGCGATTATGTTCAACAGCTTTTCGATTACAAAAAGAAGTTTATTATCATTGGTAATAAGAATGCGGTTACGAATAAAGAGATTTTTCCACTTTTTAAAGAAAATAAAATGTGGGTAGGTACAACAACGTATAATAAGGATATTTTGTTTATTGCTCCCTCAGGGGCCGATTTAAGCAAAAAACCAAAAACAGCTGTTAGAGAAGTAGATGGAATTACCTATTTGCGCTCACCTTCTGTGTGGTTCACAAATATTGAACACGGTCGTAGACACAAAATATTACCGCTTATGACAAAGGCTGAGAATATTAAATTTAGCAAACACAAGGAAATGAAAGAAAAAGGGTATCAAAAGTATGATAACTACGATGCTATTGAAATCCCATTTACAGACGCAATACCTAGTGATTATAAAGGCGTAATGGGTGTCCCAATTAGTTTTTTAGATAAATATAATCCTGACCAATTTGAAATTTTAGGTTCAACACAAAGAGGTTGTCATAATCAAGTACCTGACACTAAAAAATATGATGATTATTGGGAAGTTACCCCAAATGGCAAAAAGACTGGATCTTCGGGTGGTAAAACAAACGAAAATGGAAATTTGCTTGGAAATGATGGGAAAAAAAATTACTTCATTAATAATAAAGGCAGAATAATTCAATCAACATATTCAAGAATTTTTATAAAAAATAAGACTAATTAGTATGGAAGCAAATTTATTAACAAGTATAACTGTCGCAGAAATTTGCACAGGATTTGTTTACAGTGAACTTGAAGGAAAGGGTTTGTTTGGTTTGTCTGGCAAGCTCACTATCCAACCAGAGTATCAACGCAATTATATTTATGCATCAGACGGTGGTAAAAGAGAAATGGCAGTCATTGAATCAGTCCTAAGGGGTTATCCAATCGGATTAATTTATTTTAATAAGGTAAACAACAACCGCCTTGAAGTTTTAGACGGTCAACAGCGAATTACAAGCCTTGGCCGTTTTGTCACAGATAAATTTATAATTAAGGACGAAAATGGTATGGAACAATTATTCGGTGGCATGGCAAAAGAAAAGAAAAAGAAAATCTTGGAAACAAAATTATTAATTTATGAATGCGAAGGTACAGAAAGTGAGATTAAAGAGTGGTTTAAAACAATCAATATTGCTGGTGTTCCTCTCACCAACCAGGAATTACTGAATGCTGTATATTCTGGCACCTTTGTGACACTTGGAAAAGAAGAATTTAGCAATAGCCTAAACACTAATATTCAAAAATGGAGTGCTTATATTTCGGGCAGTGCAAACAGACAAGAATATTTAGAATGTGCGCTTGATTGGGTTAGTAAAGGCAATATTGGTGACTATATGAGCAGACATCGTAATGATACAAACATTACAGAATTAAAAAAGTATTTCAAAACTGTTATTGAATGGGTATCAAAGGTATTTTCTGATGTCGAAAAAGAAATGTGCGGGCTTGACTGGGGTCGGTTATATGAAGAGCATCATAATAAGGCATATGATCCAAAAAAAATATCAAAATTAGTCCAAAATCTTTACAGTGATCCATATGTAAAAAATCGTAAAGGAATTTTTGAATATATCCTTGGCGGTTCAAAAAACAAAAAGCTATTAGACATTAGGATTTTTGATGATGCAACAAAAAGATCTGTTTACACAACACAGACAGCTAAAGCAAAAAAGGAAAATAAATCAAACTGTTCACTTTGTAAGATTGAACATGATGCCAACAAGAGTAGAATATACAAATTAGAAGAAATGGAGGCCGACCATGTGACTGCATGGAGCAAAGGTGGAGGAACCGACACTAAAAATTGTGAAATGTTATGTAAAACCCACAACAGAGCAAAAGGAAATAAGTAAAGAAAACGCCAACGCATTTGGTGGCACATTTGTATTTTTTGCAAACGCACAGACCAACACTAAAAAATCCAAAAGAGCCACCAAGCCAACGCACCAAAGACACCGTAAACAATGGACAACAGAGCAACTACAGTCAGCACACCAGCAGCTAACACGGGTTTGGCAAAAGTGGCGGTTCAGTGCTCCGCAGACACATTTGTGGTTAATCAAACATTGGTTCTCCGCATCAACATTTGTGGTGAAAATCGCCACCTTCGCCAAGCCCGAAACCGTTATGGGCAATTTTAAACGACACTCCAAGTAATGACAAACACATACCAAATACTAATTAATTGGGATAAAGGTCAAGCTTTTTCAGAGAGAATGTCTGCTAAGCTAATTGACATAGAAGGTTATCTGGAAATTGATGCTCAAAATCCTGTAGGTGGGCCTGACGGTACAAAAGATATTATTTGCTATAAAAACGGAAAAAAATATATTGTTGGTTGTTATTTCCCCAATGGTCAAAAGGCGTTCAAGGATATACAAGGAAAAGTAAATGACGACTTAAAAGGTATTGCTAAAAACAATGCTCACGGTTTTATTTTTGTCACAAACCAAAAAATAAGCCCCAGTGAAAGAATCGAACTTTGTCAAGGTCATTCGCACGAGACAACTATTTATCATGGTGAAAGAGTTTGCGGAATACTTGATAGCCCGAAAGGATATGGAGTTCGTCTAGAGTATTTGGGTATAGAACTCTCAAAAGCGGAACAAATTTCTTTTTTAAGTTCCCATCTCGATTTAAAACAACATTTTGAAGAAATAAAATCTGCACTAGCACAATTA
>CANKGI010000226.1 GCA_947481365.1 Bacteroidota bacterium
AATTTGTCATTCCGATACCGCATTTTAGCGGTTGAGGAATCTCTTCGTTATAATGTAAAAACCAAGCCCCAATGTTAGTTCGAGCGGAGTAGAGAACGTTTAGAATTCCTTAACACTCTTTTGCTCGATGTATAGATAACTCGTTTAAAAAATGCATACAATCATGTATGCCTTTTTATTTATACATTAATGTTTTGTTCTATCTAAAGCTCGAAATTCATTTTCATAATACCATTGTTCCGTAGGAACAAAAGCTTGGTAAAAAATATATCCCACACAAAACCTTGCCCCATTGGGGCAAAACAAACGGTAAATATTACCGTCATGCATGCCATTTGTTGAACCCCAATGGGGTTCATGAAAATCTTTTCTAATTTCATTTCTACCAAGCTTTTGTCCCTATGGGACAGATTAAGTATTCATTTTATTTGGTAGCACAATCGTTTATATATTATTAAAAACGATGCCTTACTCCACCACAAAGTTACTATTGAATGCCCCATGCTGTGTTTCGGCTTTCATAAAATACATACCAAGTGGTAACAACTCTTTCACTTCAAATACACTTTCAGTTGTTGAATAATTTGCAACAAGTTTTCCCTCCAGGTTATAAATAGCTATTTGCTTTTCGCCTTGGGTGTTGTTAAAGTTGATAGAGAAAGTTCCGGTGTTGGGATTGGGAAAAATTGAACACGTATTTATATCCTTTGACACCTTTCTGGGTACATGGGAATATGTTCCCAACTATACTTAAATACCTTTCCGGGTATATGGTAATATGTTTCCAACTATAGGGAAATAAATTACAGGTATATCGTTGATTTGATGATAGTGGGTTCTATAAAGCGAACTGCGCACCATGCACTAAAACTGCGCGCAAACAAACCTATCCTTACCCTGCATGTCTTTTACAATAATTGTTTGTGTAAATCCTTTTGCGGTAAACAAAGCGGCTACTTCGTTGCCAAAAATTTCGTTTATCTCTACAAAAAGTTTTCCGTTGGCCGATAAATGTTGTTGCGCAAAATTGGCAATGGCTTCGTAAAACAGTAATGGATTTTCGTTTGAAACAAACAACGCCAAATGAGGTTCGTAGCCCAATACATTTTGGTGCATCGTTTCCTTTTCCTTTTGGGTAATGTAGGGAGGATTGCTTACAATAATTGAGAATGGATAATTGAAAGTTGAAAATGATGATGTAGGAAGTGGGAAGTGGGAAGTTAGTATATCTCCTTCGTAGAAATCAACATCTACTTTATTTAGCATAGCATTTTCGGTTGCCACTTCTAATGCATCTTTTGAAATATCGATAGCAGAAACATGTGCCGCAGGAATATTCTTTTTAATTGCAATGGCTATACAACCACTGCCTGTGCATATATCTAAAATATTCATTCCTTTCTCTCCTTCCATCTTCCATCCTCTAACCTCCTTTACAATTGCATCAACCAGCTCTTCAGTTTCTCTTCTCGGTATCAACACATTTTTATTTACCTTAAAGCGCAAGCCAAAAAAATCGGCCATACCCAATACATATTGCACAGGTTCGTGTTTTAAAAGCTTATGTAAAATACCATTGAGCATTTCGGTATCGCCTTGGGTAAGGTCTTTTTCGAGCATAAAAATATGATGACGTTTCATCATCAGCACATCTTCAAATACAATATTGGCAATAGATTGCGCTTCGGCAGTTTCGTATACTTCTGAAAGCTTCTTTAGAAAATTCTCGTAATATGTGCGCAGCAGTATATTCATGCAAGTGCTGCAAAATACAAAAAACATTACTTTCGCAACGTGAGTAAAGACGAATTGTATATGCACCGATGTATTGAACTGGCACTAAATGGTGCCGGACATGTATCGCCAAACCCAATGGTGGGTGCGGTAATAGTGCACAACGACAAGATTATTGGCGAAGGCTGGCACCAAAAATTTGGCGAGGCTCATGCCGAAATAAATGCCATCAATAGTGTTGCCGATAAAAGTTTACTGAGCGAAAGCACCATTTATGTGAACCTCGAACCTTGCTCGCATTTCGGAAAAACACCTCCTTGTGTTGATGCCATTATTAAACATCAATTTAAAAAAGTGGTTATTGGAATGCTCGATCCGTTTGAGAAAGTTGCAGGCGAAGGGATGAAGAGATTAAGACTTGCCAACCGAAGCATTAGCGCAGGTCGGGATGAGGGGATGAAGGTTGAGGAGAATGTTTTGCAAAAAGAATGCGAAGAGTTGAACAAACGTTTTATCACTTTTCATACACAAAAACAACCATACATTATTTTAAAATGGGCGCAAACATCGGATGGATTTATTTCGCCCGATGCTACTAAAATGAGTGCCGCAGAGTTTGAACAAAAGCGTCATATTACAGGATTTATTGTTCAGAAACTGGTACACAAATGGCGCACCGAAGAAGATGCCATTCTGATTGGAACAAATACCGCTGTGAGTGATAATCCTGCTCTTAATGCACGTGCGTATGCAGGTCGAAATCCGATACGAATTGTTATTGACAGAACATTACGCATTCCGTTAAACTATAAAATATTCGATCACTCACAGCCTACTATCATTTTTACCGAAAAGCAAAAACCCGCTGAACTTAACTTGCAATTTATACAGATTGATTTCGGTAGAAATATGGCGCAACAAATTGCCGAGCAATTGTATAACCAAAACATACAATCGGTAATTATCGAAGGTGGTTTGCAAACACTACAAACATTTATTGCAGCGGGTTTGTGGAACGAAGCACAAATATTTACTTCACCAAAATATCTGGTAACAGGTATTAAAGCTCCCGATATTACCGGTAAAATAATCCATCAAAATAGTATCGACAATAACCGTTTAACCATTTATAAAAATCAATGATTTATTTACTGCTTAGTATTCTTAGTTCGGTTGTTACCGTTAGTTTTTTCAAACTGTTTCAAAAGTTTCATGTCAATACATTTCATGCCATTATTATTAATTACCTCATTTGTGTATTGATGGGAAATATTACATCGGGACAGGCAATTATACTCACTCCGTTTTGGCAAGAACCCTGGTTTATCTACGCTTTTTTTGTGGGTGTATTGTTCATCACTATTTTTTATTGCATTGGCGAAACAGCACAAAAGATGGGTGTATCGGTAAGTATGGTTGCTGCAAAACTTTCGGTGGTAATACCTGTATTGTTTGCATTCTTTTTTCACAACGAAACACTTGGACTCATAAAAATAACAGGTATACTGATTTCTCTTTTCGCAGTTTACTTTATCAGCATAAAAGATGATGCACATTATTCGAACAAGATGATATGGCTTCCAGTTTTGGTATTTATTGGCAGCGGATTTATCGATACACTATTAAAACATATCGAATCAACATACATCCCTCCTGCTTCGGCTTCATCAATAGTTAGCACTGCGTTTCTTGTGGCATTTATTTTAGGTTCGGGATTTAT
>CANKGI010000227.1 GCA_947481365.1 Bacteroidota bacterium
GTCATCAAAAAAAGAAAAAAAGATGACCAGATTATTAAAACCCCATAGATAGTAAAATGCTGTGAGTCAAAGGCTTCCAAAGGTTCTTTCAACACAGGATTAAATCGCACCTCCGAGACGGAGCTGCGTTTAATCCTTATATGTTATGCGTTCGTTCTTCTTCCAGTCAGTCTTATGGTTTTACATAGAATGTCACCGTTTTGCTGTCCGCATTAGAATTATGGTCTGATGCGTCAATTTTTAAAGTAAGTGCAGTAACACCAGTAATTCCCATAGGCATAATATGATCATGAAATGTATACGTTTTAGCATCAACATGAGCAGATTTTGTAAAAATATTTGTACTGCCATTGGTAACATTTATTGCTACGTCATGCAGTTTATCATTATCACTAACCGCTAAATCAATGTGTACTTCTCCAGAAGAAGCCGCTAATGAAATGGTGTCATTCATTACTGGTTCATTAAGAGTTATTACAGGTTTTTCAGTATCTGAAGCATTATGATTATGGTCGTCTTTTTTGCAAGAACTAATACTTGCAATGGCTATAGTTGCAGATAAAACTGCAATAAAAAATTTATTTTGCATTTTGATTATTTTTAATTTTTGAGAAATTGTTTGAAATGGCTATTCATGCTCAATGATGAATAGATTGACTTTAAAGTCGGTTTGGTCAAATTCAAATCAATTTTGGCGGTTTAAATATATCGCCAATGTAGGATGAAGAATATAAAATATGATAAAAGCCAATTAGCCTTTCTCCCGATGATTTAAAGTGGGTATTTAACAAAAAATTTTGGTGAAAACCCTGACAATACAACACTTCATATTTTTCTTTTAACAGATTAGGAAGTTGCTTTTGCTCCTGTTTATCTGCTTCTTTAAGTTTCTTATCTAAATGACATTTTCCTTTACAGCAATTGTTCTTTATTTCCTTTTGAACACAAAGTGTTTTTGCAATGCGGTCTTGGTTAATTTTAAATGATACATAAATCCATACCTTGCTGAATGGTTGCAATAGAATGAGAGTTGCAAGGAATATGGTTATAATTTGTTTCAAATTATTGGTTGCTTTCTGTTCTAAAAATTATAAAGTAAGGTTGCACCGCATTTTAATTTACTTTGAGTTATTAGGTTGTCCTGATATACTGGTAATTGGTAATTGACACCGAAGGTGAAACTATGGTAATAAAAATCAAGTCCGAATGTTGTAAAAAGCGAACTACCTCCACTTTGGTCAACTATAAATGAATTATGTACGTCTTTGTCCGCCTTCTCATAGTTGATTCCAGCACTAGGCAACAGTGAATAACCTTTTATGTTTGCCCAATAGAAAAAACTACTGGCTATTGTAAAACGATTACCGAATTTAAAATCGTTTGAGTTAGTCGTATTGAAACGATAAAAAGCTGTATTGTTTAGCCCCCACTTTTTATAGCGAACTGTATAAATAGCATCTATCAAAATATCAAAAGAACCTGTGCCTGTCTGAATATTTGGGTTTAAAATTTTGCTCTCGTCAAGTTTCTTGTAACTTCCTGTTGGTAGTTTTATCCCACCACCAAGCTGTAAATTATGCTTCCACTTTTTACTTAAACTATCTTCGTTGTTGTATATACTGTAATTAGCAAAAGTTGTAACATCGCCCAATCCAGCGAATGTGCTAGTTACATTATTCTCTGTTTGCCGGTTGATGTTAAAAGGCAAAAGAACAAAAAGTTGAATCTTTTTATTTAAGTGAAACCTCCCTCTAAGTTCAGTTGTCTGAAACAGTTCTCTTGATATTGATTTTGTTTCTGTTCCCAATATTGTATGTTCAGAAGAAAACCCTCGGTAAAAATAATGCAGTCCGATAAAGTTTTTATGAAACTGTGGCAGGATTCCCAAATTTGTTCCGCCCATTGAACAACCGCAAACGTCACAAGATTTCGCTTTTTGGTTTATAAAAAGAGCCATCAAAATAAAGATAATTTTGAAAATGTCAATTCTTACTATTGTCATTTATTAATGATAAATTTATTGAGCAATTTGTGAGTATGGGTTTGCACTTCAATAAAGTAAACTCCATTTGACAAACCGTCTGTGTCTATTATTACTGTTCTAGTTTTAATATTTGAATACATCTTTTCAAGTTGCCCAAATTCATTATATATATTTATTTGATAGATAATTGGCTCAAATGGCAATTCAATGTTCAAGGTGTTTTGCGTAGGATTTGGAAAAATGAGAAAGTTATCATTAAGCACTGTTTGATTTAAACTTAGGGTAGTGGGAACACTCCAAAGTACAGCATCACTTTTAATATTTCCTGTTATAATTTTATCTCCGTTTGGTGACCAAGCGACTGATATAACTGCTCCGCTGTCTGTCACACCAAAGGTTGAATGTAAATTACCTGTGAGGAAATCCCATATTTTACAAGTACTGTCAGAAGATGCAGAAACTATTTTAGTGCCATCAGGCGAAATATCAATGCCATTTACATCATTTGTATGTCCGTTAATAGTTTTAACTAAAGTTCCATTTGATATATTCCAAATTTTTATTTTATCATCTTTTGAAGAAGAAATCACAAAATTATTGTCGGGTGTTACTTTTACACTGGTAATATCACCGGTATGTCCTGTACAGGTATGTAATAATGTTCCTGCATTGCTCCATATTTTTACTTTGTCATCATTGCCGCCTGTTACGATATAATTTCCGTTGGGAGAATAGGCAACCGTTGTCACCCAACTTGGATGAGCATTTATGTCATACGCCAAAGCTCCGCTTGGTATATTGTAAATCTTCATTTTCCCGTTAGAACAGCCAACTGCAACCTTATCGTTGGCAGGAGAAATGGCAGTTGAAAAGCCATAAGATGTACCAGTATTTATGGTATCAATTATAACTGGTAATGCTCCCGTATTGTCAAAAATGAAGATGTTCCCAAACTCTTCTATTGCTGCAATATAGTTTGTATTTGAGCTGAAAGTTACCCCCATAATACACATATAGCTACTTCCTACTGTATAATCCCAATTCATTGTTCCACTTGTCACATCAAAAATACGAATTGATGCTGGATGGCAGTTGGTTCCGCTTAATACCTTTTGTCCGTTAGAACTAAATGCAACACTGTTGATTTGATTCAAAACTGGATTTGCTTTTTTTGTCCAGTCAACAGTCTGTGCATTTGTCAATTGAAAGCAAAGTGACCCAATTAAAGCAAGAGTAAATTTCATACTATTCATTTTTTCGCAAATTTAAGTTTTTTTTTAGAGAGTCTGCCAATTTTGGTGGACGTCTTTTAGAATGACGCATAACTTACTTATAGAGGAAGGTTTTTCAACGATGTGTTTCCTCCTAGCAACACACTGTGCGAATATAGGAGGAAGTTTTTACTTTTTGTGGTTTCCCATTATTATTAGGTCCAGCTTGCCGGAAGCAA
>CANKGI010000228.1 GCA_947481365.1 Bacteroidota bacterium
GAGCACAATATGAATTAAACAATCGCCATGACCTTCAAAGAATGCTGTTTGAACCGAATCGGCAATGCGATGTAAATTATCTTCATCATCATGAATAACCGAAAAACGATCAATGAGAAGGAAAAGGTTTGTTGATTGTTGTTTAATGTTTGATGCAGGATTCAAGATACTTGATTCGAGTTTTTTGCTTTTCTTTTTTCCAGCATCTTGCAGCCTGCTTACTGCCTCCATTTCATTTATGAACTCGTCAATCTGAACGGGCTTTTCATCAACAAGCATTCGAGAGAAACCGTTTTGTAAAAACACTTCGAGTTTCTTTTTAAGTTCGTTAGGTTCTGATTTTATTTCTACCAGTAAAAGAATTTTCGTTCCTTCATCAAAAGTATTGATTCGATTTACAACAACTTCAACTGTATCTCTTTTAACTTCTTTTCCTGAAACGGGTGAATAGGTAACACCCACGCGGGCAAATAATAACTTTAGGTAATCGTAAATTTCTGTTGTTGTTGCAACGGTAGAGCGTGGATTTCGTGTATTAACCTTTTGCTCTATAGCAATAGCAGGAGAGATACCATGAATGAAATCTACTTCGGGTTTATTCATTTTCCCAAGAAATTGCCGAGCATAAGCCGAAAGACTTTCTACGTATCTGCGCTGACCTTCGGCATATAAAGTATCGAACACAAGAGATGATTTTCCCGAACCCGATAAACCTGTTACAACAGTTAGTTTATTTCGGGGTATAACAACATCAATATTCTTCAGGTTGTGCATTCGCGCACCTTTAATGATGATGTCTTTGGTTTTTTGTTCGCTTTTAAACTTCATAAATCTTTGAGCACGTAATATAATTCGTCAAAATTAAACCAATTCAATTGTTTAAAGTTTTTTTTAAGTTTTTTATATTTACTCATTTCAGTCAATATGTAAAATCTTTAAATAGCTTGATTTTATTGAGTTTATGGGGATGTTGCAAAAACAGAATACAAACAGGAATATTTTATGTAAGCGTAATTTTACATTGAGCTGTTTGCTTTTTATTAAATGTTCGTATACTTTTACATCACCAAATCAAATAAACCCTTTAACCAAACGAATTAATATATAGACAAAACTCTACACTTTTTTTTTCTTAGTTCAACTTAAATAAATACAATTATGAACCAACAGAAAATGAGTGATCAAGAGTTGATCCGTCTGTACGTTAAAGGCAATGAAGCCTCTCTGGAAATTTTAATCAAGCGTCATCAAAAAAGCGTTTATACATCCATTTATTTAATGGTTCGTGATCGTTCGTTGGCAGAAGATATTTTCCAAGAAACATTTATCAAAATCATTAACACACTTCGAAGTGGCCGATACAACGAAGAAGGAAAGTTCGGTCCGTGGTCAGCTCGAATCGGGCGTAATCTTGCAATTGATTATCTCCGTAAAATGAAAAGAAGTATGACCATTACGGATAGTCAGGGTAACGACATCTTTTCTTATTTGCGTATTGCAGAAGAATCGGTTGAAGACCGCATTATTAGAAGTCAGACTGAACACAGTATGAAAGAGCTTGTAAAGCGATTACCTGAAGAACAAAAACAGGTATTGATTATGCGCCACTGGGGTGATATGAGTTTTAAACAAATTGCCGACCATACAGGAGTAAGTATTAATACCGCTTTGGGAAGAATGCGATATGCTTTAAAAAATGTGCGGAAGATGATGGAAGAGCAGTCGGTAAAAGTTTAATTGATTGATTCAGAAAATGATGAACCCTTCATCATGAAAAATTTAGGTTGATTACAATAAGCAATTGTTAATGGCGTTTTACTGGTATGAAAAAAATTATACTGTAAAACGCCTATGGCAAAAATATACAACGAAGATCTTATCAGATTTCTTTACAACGAAACCTCCACAGGAGAAAGCAATGAGATAAGCATTGCCATTTTAAGCGACAACAATTTATTGGATGAGTATGAGGAAATGAAAGAAACCATTTCATTGCTTAATACGATTGATTTGATGCCTAGTAAGACTTCCATCAGTATTATTATGGAAGAATCTCTTAGACAATCAGTTCATTTAGCGCATTCATAAAATTGAATGATGAATATCGAACATTGAATTTTGAATAAAGAATTCAATTTCTTGAATATTCATTATTTTCCAGACAATGAATATTGGAATATTCCATTGAAATAATCTTGAAATCAGTACTTTTGAACTGTATTCAAAACTCATGGCGTTAATCGAAAAAATTAAACAACTTGCAAATGCCAACCACAAAACTGTGGTGTCAAATCGTAGGCATATACATCAGCATCCCGAGCTTTCATTCAATGAATTTGAAACACAGAAATTTGTTGAAACCGAACTAAAAAAAATTGGGATAACCGATATTCAACAGCTTGCCAATACAGGTGTTGTAGCTATCATTAAAAGCACAAATAATCCTGACAAAAAAACAATTGCATTGCGTGGTGACATGGATGCATTGCCCATTACCGAAGAAAATAAAACCGAATATGTTTCACAAAACATTGGTGTGATGCACGCTTGTGGACATGATGTTCATACGAGTTCGTTGCTTGGTGTTGCCGAAATTTTATTTGCATTGCGAAACGAATTTGAAGGAACAATTAAACTCATATTTCAACCCGGTGAAGAAAAATTACCTGGTGGTGCATCGCTCATGATTAAAGAAGGTGTACTCAAAAACCCAGAAGTAAGAAGTGTTTTCGGACAGCATGTAATGCCTTTTTTACCCGTTGGTAAAGTTGGTTTTCGTGGTGGCTTGTATATGGCATCTACCGATGAATTATACGTGAAAGTAAAAGGGAAAGGCGGTCATGGAGCCATGCCTCATTTAAACATTGATCCGGTTTTGATTGCAGCAAACATCATTACTTCGTTGCAACAAATTGTGAGTCGTAAAGCCAATCCAACAATTCCTTCGGTGTTATCTTTTGGAAAAGTAATTGCCAATGGTGCAACAAACGTTATTCCCGATGAAGTATTGATGGAAGGAACATTCCGCACGTTGGATGAAACATGGAGAAGCATTGCTCATACCGAAATGAAAAAGATTGCTGAGATGATTGCCGAAAGTATGGGAGGGAAGTGCGAATTTGAAATCAGAAAAGGTTACCCGTTTTTAAAAAATGACATTGAATTAACTGCACGAGCAAAAAAATATGCAGAGGAATATTTAGGAATAGAAAATGTGGTTGACTTAGATATTTGGATGGCTGCAGAAGATTTCTCTTACTTTACACAAGAATTGCCTGCTTGTTTTTACCGTTTGGGAACACGCAATGAAGCACGTGGCATTATTTCATCGGTACACACACCAACATTTGATATTGATGAACAGGCTTTAGAAATTGGTGCTGGGCTGATGGCTTGGATTGCTGTTTCGGAGTTGACAGCTTAATCTTCA
>CANKGI010000229.1 GCA_947481365.1 Bacteroidota bacterium
ATATTCTTTACCATCGTAACAAAATTCACGGTAAACTTCATCGGCAAACAAGAATAAATCATATTTCAGCACCAGTTCTTTCAATACCATTAATTCTTCCTTAGAATACAAATAACCTGTTGGGTTACTCGGATTACATATTAATATTGCTTTGGTACGTGGTGTAATCGCCTTTTCAAAGTCAGCAATTGGAGGCAATGCAAAGCCTGATTCTATCGTTGAGGCTATTGGTTTAACCACCACACTTGCTTGGGTAGAAAAACCATTATAATTTGCATAGTATGGTTCAGGAATAATAATTTCATCTCCAGGATTCAAACATGCCATCATTCCAATTTCAATTGCTTCTGATCCTCCTGTTGTGATAATAATATCTGAAAAATCAACATTGATTTTATTCTTCTGATAATATCCCGCTAATTTTTTACGATACGACTCAATACCCGCAGAATGACTGTACTCAACTACTTTTAGATCAATGTTGCGAATGGCATTCATCATCACTTCTGGAGTATGAATATCAGGCTGGCCGATATTTAAATGATAGATATGAACACCTCGCTTTTTAGCAGCTTCGGCATATGGAACCAATTTACGAATTGGAGAAGGGGGCATTGTAAGCCCTTTGTCTGAAATAGTTGGCATGGTATTAAAATAAGTAGTCCCGGTTTTTTGCCGGGACTACAAATTTACGCTAATATTTTTAATTAGTTCTTAGGAGCATCTTTTACTGGCGTAGCAACAGGAGCAGGAGCTTCAACAGTTCCTTTCAAATGTAATACTACAGGAGTATTTTTTGCATTTGAAGTTATTGTAACCGTTTTGTCTTGCATTCCCATTTTACCTGCAGAGTTAAAAGTAACTTTAATGGTTCCTTTTGCTCCTTTTTTCGTTGCTTCTTTCGGCCATACAGGAACGGTACATCCGCAAGATCCTGTAGCATTTGTAATAATCAAATCTTCTTTACCTGTATTCGTGTACACGAATTCACGTGTTACTGACTCACCTTGTTTAATTGTACCAAAATTGAATTCTAACGCATCGAAAGTCATTTCAGAAGCATTTTTGTTTTCAACTGGAGCAACTACCGCAGGAGCAGCTTTATCAGTTGTTTGAGCGTTAGCTGCTACCGCCATAAATAAGGTGCAAGCTACCAGAAGGATGGATTTTTTCATTTGTTTATAAGTGATTTAAAATTTGTTTATATTGTTATTTAACAGGGTTTTCTAATGGAGACATTCCTGAAGGTTTTTTAATCGGCATTTGATCATCAGTTTGTTCTTGAGACTTAACAACGCCTTTAATTGTCAACACTTTAGTAGTTCCCTTTCCAGCATTTGATGTTACTGTTACTGTTTTTGTAAAAGGACCTTGACGCTTTGTGTCATAACTAACATTGATATAACTTGATTGTCCTTTTGCTACCGATTCTTTAGGCCATTTTGGCACGGTGCAACCACAACTTCCTTTAGCATCTGAGATAATCAATGGCTCTTTTCCAATATTAGTAAATTTGAATGCGTAAGTTCCATCACCAGCATAATCAATAGTGCCAAAATCGTGTAATTCGTTTTCGAAACTAATTTCCGGTGCATTAGGATTAGGTTTAAGATCCTGAGCCGAGGCAACTAATGTGCCGCCAAAAATCAACAAGAAGGCGATTAAAAGGTGTTTCATATTTTATCTGATTTGAAGTCTATTACGTTTTGTGATGAGCCAAAGTTCACATAAATAAATGAAAATAGAATGAATCAACATGAAGAAAGTTAACAAACATTCCCTTTCAATTGTAAAAAACAAACTTAATTCACAGGCATTTTAATGCACTAAAAAGCGTTCTATCACTCTGAAAACTCATATTTTATCAGGACAGATTAACGCATAAAATCCAGTACGCATGTAATAAACTACCCAAAAGAAAATTCCTGAAAACTTAAAGCAATCTTCATAAAAAACTTGGTGCGAAACAATCGGATCAATGGAATCAAGGATTACTGAGCCAAAAAACAGGCCCATTGAGATTATCCAATAAATGAAGTCGGTTTTCAATAATTCATCCTTTAATAAGATCATATAAGCCAAAACAGAACCTACATAAACCGAATAAAATATTTTTTCTGACATAGGAAATAAAGACTCAAAAACAACTTCGTGCATTTCAAATGCGTCGTCGAATCCTAAAAACAATGACAAATACCCACCAAATCTCAATACATCGCGAACACCACCTACAACTCCTCGTCTTTTAAGAATAAAGGCAGCAAACAAAGAAACTGTTGCAGCCGCAGACCAAAGAAAGAGTCCGAGCATTGATATTACTCCAACCCAAGGTTGGCCATGCAGCACCGCGGTAGTATCTCTGGTAAAATCACTTACTTCTATGTTATTTGCTTTTCCAATATAAAATGCAACAAACAATACCACTGAAGGCACTATCATAAAAAGTAAAATTCGAAAAATGTTTTTTCTCAGCTGTTCTAAAATAGCAGCAATTAAAATCAATATCATATAACGGTATTTATCGGTGGCAAAAGTAAGTATTGAATGGGTTCAAGTCAATCAAATCTAAATGAGCTAGTGCGTTCACAATCTTTCACATTAAAAAATAGCTCATTCACAATAATGAATAGGACTTTCACCCAAATAAATAGATTAAATAATTTCAAAAAGTGTGTACAAATTCGGCCATAACAATATAAAAAGTCCAAGGATTAGTCGAGTTTATTTCCTTATTATAGAAGTATGAGAATGAAAGTGCATTCCTTTTATTCAATTCATAATCTATCGATGTCCCTACTCTAAAATTATCGTTCATGCGATCATCTAAATTGGTCCATAATTCATAGTTTATGGATGGTGTCCAACGTTTTCCTATCACATATCGAACTGCAACCTTATTTCTCAAATAACTTTTCGGCATCCTCCAATCGATTCCGCCTCCCACATCTTGATATTGATTTTGATATCTAACTCTGTAATTAACTACCAATTTTTTTGCTTTTACCTTTGCATTTATATCCACATAAAACCTATGTTTCGACTCGTACGAATTATTTTGCATTCGATCGAGAATAAATCGGTAAAACAATGCTCCTTTAATATACCTGCTTACTTTATATTCAAAACCAACATCAGAACTGAATCGATTCAACTTGCCTATATTTTCCCCTATTCTGAATTCAGGATTTAAAATAATAGTACAATTTTTAGTGATGCGCTTTTGACCGGCTATCGACAACCACATTTGTGCATCATTAACCTGCCCAAAAGCTGAGAATCCTTCAAATAAAAAAATTGAACACCATAAAATTACCGACCTTATCATCACAAAAAACAACTATTTTTCATAAAAATAAATCTTTACCTGAGCAGAATCACGCAAGAAATCAATTTTTTGCACAAATGCACGATGAATATTAATCCC
>CANKGI010000230.1 GCA_947481365.1 Bacteroidota bacterium
AAATTTGATATGCCTTTGGCTGAAGTGGTGTTTGATTTTTTTGATAAATTGAAAACTGTTTCACGCGGATATGCTTCATTCGATTATCATCCTATAGGTTATCGCGAATCGCATTTAGTTAAGCTTGATATATTATTGAATAAAGATATTGTTGATGCATTATCAGCCATTATTCACAGAGACAGAGCATATGATTGGGGAAAGAAAATTTGTGAAAAATTGAAAGAGCTCATTCCTCGTCATCAATTCGAAATTCCTATTCAGGCATCAATTGGTGCAAAAGTTATTGCCCGCGAAACCATTAAAGCCATGCGAAAAGATGTTACAGCGAAATGTTATGGTGGCGATATTACACGTAAACGAAAGTTGCTCGAAAAGCAAAAAGAAGGAAAGAAAAGAATGAAGCAAGTTGGAAGTGTTGAAATTCCACAGTCGGCATTTATGGCGGTGTTGAAGCTTGATTAACGAAAGGTTAAATTTTAAATGTTGAATTATAAATGAAAAGTATTTACGAAAAATCGGTTCTTCAAGAAGTAATTGCAAGAGTCGAAAAATTAAAAGTAGAAACGAAACCTGTTTGGGGCAAAATGAATCCAGCACAAATGATGGAACATTGCTCGCTTATATTCGATTATGCAACGGGGAAAAATAAACCACCCCGCATGTTCATAGGTTATATTCTTGGTCCGATATTTAAAAAGCAATATTACAATGACGAGCCAATGAGAAAGAATTCGCCAACTGCAACAAATTATATTGTTTCAACTCAACAGGATTTTGAAAAAGCTAAAAGCCGATTATTAAATCTGGTAAAAGATTTTAGCGAAGGTGGCGAAGCAAAATGTACCACACATCCGAGTCCGTTTTTTGGTAAACTTACACCAGCACAACATGGCATGGGACAATACAAACATCTTGATCATCACTTACAACAATTTGGAGTATAAATAAATAAAATGAGCGAATGACAGAATGATTGAATTAACGAATCACTCACTCACACATTCACTCACTCACTAATTTTAAAAAAACATGGAAACACTTAATGGCAACGCAGTTGCAAAAGTTTTAAAAGAAAGTATCAAAACAGAAGTGCTTGCACTTAAATCAAAAGGCGTAAAAACACCACATCTTGCAGCCATTTTAGTTGGTAGCGTGGGTGCAAGTATGACCTATGTTGCAGCAAAAGAAAAAGATTGTCACGAAGTTGGATTTGATTCAACAGTGCTTCGTTTTCCCGAAACAATTACAGAAGCTGAATTGCTTGCCGAAGTAGAAAAAATTAACAATAATTCTGCAATTGATGGATTGATTGTTCAGTTGCCATTACCAAAACACATCAACGAAAAGAAGGTTACCGAAACCATCAGTTGGAAAAAAGATGTTGATGGATTTCATCCGATGAATGTTGGTTTGATGTTTAAAGGATTGCCTTGTTTTTTACCGGCAACACCATACGGAATTATTAAACTTCTCGAGCATTATAAAATCGAAACAACCGGCAAACATTGCGTAATTATTGGTCGCAGCGATATCGTTGGAAAACCGATGAGTGCATTGATGTTGCAAAAAAATTGTACTGTTACTGTTTGTCACAGCAAAACAAAAAACTTAAAAGAGATGACGCTTCAAGCTGATATTGTAATTGCAGCTTTGGGTATTCCTGAGTTTTTAAAAGGCGAAATGGTAAAAGAAGGAGCTGTTGTAATTGATGTGGGAATTACCCGTGTTGATGATGCATCAAATCCAAAAGGTTTTGTGTTAAAAGGCGATGTAGATTTTGCAAGTGTGTCGCCAAAATGTTCATTTATAACACCTGTACCGGGTGGCGTTGGTCCAATGACAAGAGTTGGCTTACTGTTGAATACTTTGGATGCTATCAAGCGAAATCAAGATTTAAGAAGTAAGATGTAAGATTTATGAAACACCTATGGACAGTAAACAACTTAAAGATAGAACTAAAAAATTCGCTTTAGATATTATCAGTTTTCTGAGGTCAATAAAACAAGATCGGATAACTCAGGTTTTATTTAATCAATTGTTGAGATCTGCTACATCAGTTGCAGCTAATTATCGTGCAGCTTGCAAAGCTAAATCTAAACCCGATTTTATAAATAAAATTGGAATTTTTTTAGAAGAAGCAGATGAATCTTTATTTTGGCTCGAATTGATAAACGAAAGTGGAATATTAAAGAATGATAATATCAAAATTCTGATGAGTGAGGCGAATGAATTAACAGCAATCTTTTCTTCAATCAGAAAAACATCACGTGAAAATGGATAAATCTGAAATCATAAATCTAAAATCTGAATTACCATTGATGGAGCATTTCTACACCATTTGTGGCGAAGGATTTCATCAGGGTAAAGCTGCGTATTTTATTCGTTTGGCTGGATGTGATGTGGGTTGTGTTTGGTGTGATGTAAAAGATAGTTGGGATGCAACAAAATATCCATTGGTTGATGTGAATGAAATTTCCGATACTGTATCAAAATCGGGAGCACCGATTTGTGTGATAACAGGTGGCGAGCCTTTTATGCACGATTTATCAGCATTGATTGAAGCATTACATAATCAAAATATAAAAGTTCATATCGAAACATCTGGAGCATATCAAATAAGCGGTAATCCAGATTGGATTTGTGTTTCGCCCAAAAAATTTAAACCACCTATTGAATCTGTTTTGTTAAAAGCACACGAATTAAAAGTGGTGATATTTAATAAAACAGATTTTGAATGGGCTGAAGAATATTCGGTAAAAGTTTCTTCAACTTGTTTGTTGTTTTTACAACCCGAATGGAGCAAAGCCGAACAGGTTACACCATGGATTATCGATTATGTGAAAAATAATCCACAATGGAGAATTTCATTGCAGGTTCATAAATACATGAATATACCATAAATTATTTTTACTATATTTCGTTATAGTAAATTCGAAATTTAATAAGTTTAGTTATGCGTCACTTCATCCTTTTCATTTGTTTAGTAATTACTTTTTCTGTTACAGCACAGCAAGTGGTTTTTACAGGGACAAAAAATAAAAAATCAGAAAATTATTTTGGAGATGGATTGAAACAATATACAGGCATGGATTATACGCATGCTTTGCAAAACCTCAATAAAGCTGTTACCGAAGATCCAAATTTTATTGATTGCTGGATGTTGATTGCTGATATCAGAGAGCAAAACGAACAATTCACAGAGGCAATTGAAATTTACAAAAAGGTAATTCTCATTAATAAAAATTTTCAAATACCGTATTATAAACTTTCTGTAACGGCAATAAAATCTGGCGATTATGATGTTGCTTTGCAATACATCGATACATACATTTCATTAAAAGTAAATCAGATTGATAAAGCAAAAGTTGATAAAGTAAAAGCCACTGCC
>CANKGI010000231.1 GCA_947481365.1 Bacteroidota bacterium
AAACGATTGGTTTTTATTACACCTGCGCATCACATCATTCGCAATATCATTCAAGCGGTTTTTCATTTCATCTAGTTCAGCAATATCTGTTTCAAAAGTTTGTTCAGCTCCAATCGACCTGCGAACATGATCGGTGTGAACGGCACGGTTATCAATTCCTCGCGCAATTTCGAAATAATAATTTCCAGCTTTTGTTCCAAACAAATCAACCAATTCATCTAATCCAACATGTTTTAAATCGATGCCTTTATGGATGCCAATATCTTTCATTCGGGTAGCTGTAACTTTTCCTATTCCATAAAAATCTTCAATAGGTAATTGCTCTATAAATTTATCGGCATTGGCAGGAGTAACAACCGTTAATCCATCGGGTTTATGATAACCTGAAGCAACTTTAGCTATGAATTTGCAGTATGAAACACCAGCAGATGCAGTGAGTTTTGTTTCCTCTTTAATCAGTCGTTTTATCTCTCGAGCAATATCGGTTGCTACAGCAATGTTCATTTTGTTTTCGGTCACATCAAGGTAAGCTTCATCAACCGACATGGGTTCAACCAAATCGGTAAAACGAGAAAATATTTCCATTATTTGATTGGAAATTTCTTTGTATCGACTGAAATGTGGTTTGACAAAAATTAAATCGGGACAAAGCTGAGCTGCTTTAAAAGAAGGCATTGCCGAGCGTACACCAAATTTACGGGCCTCGTAACTTGCAGCACCAACAACACCTTTTCGACCATTGCCACCAACAGCAATAGGTTTTCCTTTCAACTCGGGATTATCCAATTGTTCAACCGATGCGAAAAATGCATCCATATCGATATGTATAATCTTGCGTTGAATGTTATTGGTTTTAATATTTAGTGATTACGTTTTCAATTTCGTTTTCAAATAGTTACTCGTATAGCCAACTTTTTGTTTTGCCAAATCTTCTGGAGTTCCTTCAAAAACAATGTTTCCGCCTTTGTCACCTGCCTCAGGGCCGAGGTCGATAATCCAATCGGCACATTTAATAATATCCATGTTGTGTTCAATTACAATGATGGTATTTCCCTGATTGATGAGTGCATTAAACGAATCCATTAATTTACGAATATCATGAAAATGCAATCCTGTAGAAGGTTCATCAAAAATAAACATCACATGCCCGCCTGAATGACCAAGTCGGGTAGTTTCACTGCTTTTTCCTTTACCAAGGAATGAAGCCAGTTTCACACGTTGCGCTTCGCCACCTGAAAGTGTGTTTGATGATTGTCCGAGATGAATATATCCCAAACCAACATCTTGTAATGGTTGTATTTTATTGATGATATTTTTTTCATCTGCAAAGAATTCGAGTGCTTCATCAACACTCATATTTAATACATCCGAAATGTTTTTGTCGTGATATTTTACTTCGAGAATTACATCTTTAAAACGAGCGCCTTTACATTCTTCACATAGCAAATGTATATCTGCCATAAATTGCATTTCGATGGTTACTTCGCCTTCGCCCTGGCAGGTTTCGCAGCGCCCACCATCAACATTAAATGAAAAATGTTGCGGTTTATAACCACGAGATTTTGAAATGGCTTGCGATGCATATAATTCTCTGATAGGATCGTAAGCTTTGATGTAAGTTATCGGATTTGAACGCGATGATTTTCCAATCGGATTTTGGTCGATCATTTCTACTTGCTTAACCGATTTAAAGTTTCCTTCAATCTTATCGTGAAGTCCGGTTTTTTCGCCACTGTATTCGCCTATTTGTTTTTGTAATGAAGGATACAAAACACTTTTTACAAGTGATGTTTTGCCAGAGCCCGAAACACCTGTAACAACGGTAAGTGCATGCAAAGGAAACTTTACATTCACATTTTTTAAATTATGTTGACGTGCACCTTTTACTTCAATAAAATCATTCCAAGCTCTGCGTTTTTGAGGAACAGAAACTTCTTTTGCTCCAGAAAGATATTGTCCGGTTAAACTCTCTTTTCTTTTTAAAATATCATCAACTTTCCCTTCGGCAATAAGCGAACCACCATGAATACCAGCCATCGGACCAATATCAATAATATGATCAGCTACTTTCATAATATCTTCATCGTGCTCAACCACCACAACCGTATTTCCTAAATCGCGTAATTGTTTCAGCACCATAATTAGTTTTTCGGTATCTCTCGAATGCAATCCAATACTGGGTTCATCTAAAATGTATAGTGAGCCAACAAGGCTACTGCCAAGAGATGTAGCTAAATTGATGCGTTGTGATTCACCACCGGAAAGGGAGTTTGATAAACGGTTTAAGGAAAGATAACCGAGTCCGACATTTTGTAAAAAACTGAGTCGCGATTTGATTTCGGTGAGCATACGTTTGGCAATTGCAGTATGCTGTTCATTCAATTTTAAATTGTTGAAATACACAATTGCCGTGTCGATACTCATTAGTAAAATTTCGGAAAGAGAAGCGCCAGCCCCTCTAAATCTCCCCGAAGGGGAGACTTCTCCATCTCCACCGGAGAGGGTTGGGGAGAGGCTTCCAATGCGAACATAGTTGGCATCTTTACGCAAACGTGTTCCTTCACAATCGGGACAAACAGTTTTACCGCGGTAACGAGCAAGCATCACACGGTATTGAATTTTATAAGTTTGTCGTTCGAGCTCTTTAAAAAATCCGTCTAATCCTTCCCATTCAACTTTTTTAGTCTTTGCTGTTTTCTTATCTCCACGCCATAAATAATCTTTTTGTGCAGCAGATAATTCGAAGTATGGTTTATGAATAGGGAACTTATTTTTTGCTGATAGTTTAATGAAGAAATGTTTCCATTCGCTCATCTTTTCACCTTTCCATGGCACCACACAATCTTGGTAAATAGAAAGACTTTTATCTGGCGCAACAAGGTCTTCGTCAATGCCGATTACTGAGCCAAAACCTTCGCAGGTTTTACAAGCTCCATACGGATTATTGAAACTAAAGAAATTTACACTCGGTTCTTCAAATGTAATTCCATCCATTTCAAACTTATTGCTGAATGTTTCACTTTTAAAAGAGCCATCATCGAGCACAATATGAATTAAACAATCGCCATGACCTTCAAAGAATGCTGTTTGAACCGAATCGGCAATGCGATGTAAATTATCTTCATCATCATGAATAACCGAAAAACGATCGATGAGCAGGAAGCATGATGCAGGATTCAAGATACTTGATTCAAGTTTTTTGCTTTTCTTTTTTCCAGCATCTTGCAGCTTGCTTACTGCCTCCATTTCTTTAATGAACTCGTCAATCTGAACGGGCTTTTCATCAACAAGCATTCGAGAGAAACCGTTTTGTAAAAACACTTCGAGTTTCTTTTTAAGTTCGTTAGGTTCTGATTTTATTTCTACCAGTAAAAGAATTTTCGT
>CANKGI010000232.1 GCA_947481365.1 Bacteroidota bacterium
CAATATCTTCACCCAATTGTCCAAATTGTTTGTTGTTTTGTTTCATAGTTATTTTGTTAAAATATTTTAGGAATAAAGATAATTAGTCCGATTATAACTGCAAAAATTGCACAAACCAACACCGCTCCTGCTGCTATATCTTTTATCAATCCGGCTTTTTCATTTTGTTCTGGCGAAACCAAATCAACCAATTTTTCAATTGATGAATTAAACATTTCGGCAGCAATAACCATAGCGATGGCAATACAAATCATCATCCACTCGGTATTGTTTAACTCAAAATAGAAACCAGCAACCACAACGGCTAAAGCAGCAAACAAATGAATCCACATGTTGTGCTCGTTGACAAAAACTTTCACCATTCCGTTCCAGGCAAATTGAAAACTTTTGAAACGTTCGCTCAATGAAAACTGTTTTTTGGATTGCATTTATAAAATAGTATTATGAGTTGTCATGCTGAAAATGTTTCAGCATCGGATATTTATATTCCGAAACAAGTTCGGAATGATTATGCCTTCTTTAAAAATTCTGTCTTAAGCACCATCATCACTTTCTCAACACGACCTTCAATTTCACCTTCATCATCGGTTAGTTTAATATTTTTTACAACTGAGCCACGTTTAAGTACCGATGAAGAACCGCGCACTTTAAGGTCTTTAATTAATGTTACGGTGTCGCCTTCGTTTAAAATGTTTCCGTTGCTGTCTCTTACTTCCATGATTAATTTATTTGCAGCAAAACTAAATTTATTACTGAATAATAAAATAAATCAGATTCATTTTTAATAGAATGTATAACTCAATCCAAACTGCATAACATAATCTAGAAAATGAGTTGTGTTATAAGACCAAGTTCCTCCTCTATTAGGATCAGAATAACTAGCCACTTTAGCTGCATTGGTTAAATCATAAGATGTTCTAATCTGAGCATGTAAATTTATGTTTGAGATAACATTGTAACTGATACCAATCCCTCCAACAATGCCAATTGTGATTGTATTGAAATCAGACAAAATATTTAAAGAGTGATATTGATCTTGGAAAGGAGGATTATCTGAAAAAGTAATATCGTAGTAATTTCCACCTGATAATAAAATATTTACTGAAGGTCCTGTATTGACAAATAATTTTAGCCTATTACCAAAACTATATTTCATGAGTAGAGGAATTTCTAAATAGTTAAAATCTACTCTTCCTACAATTCCACCTCCCATTACTCCATCTGCCATTCTGAAGTCATGACTTTTAGTTTTATAGTTAATTTCTCCTTGTAATGATAATTTGCTTTTAAAATGATAGTTAACAACTACTCCATAAGTATAATTACTAATTGGATTATTTTTAATAAAATCTCTGGGCTCTTGTATTCTATAATCGCCTGTAAGTTGTGATAAGTTGTAGCCGTAATTTACTCCTACACTAAGTGTTTGAGCAAATGATATGATTGAGAGATGTAAGATGAGAGTTATAATTGAAATTGTCTTTTTCATAGTCATTTATATTTAAAATTCAGCTCACAACTCCTCCACATTCACATCTTCCGATTTCCTGATTCCTTTTTCGGTTTGTGCAACCAAACATGCTTCCCCAAATGGGTCGTGTTCAAAATATAAAACGTAGTTTTTCTCGGCTGCTTCTTTTAATAATGAAGTTTTCTCATTCATTGTTTCGAGCGGACGAACATCATATCCCATTACATAAGCTGTAGGAATATGTGCCATGGTTGGAATCATATCCGAGAGATAAACTACTTTATGATTTTTATAATTGATAACAGGATGCATCAATGAATGGGTATGTCCGTTCGAAAACAGGAGTTCAATATTATCATGAATCTTATCCCCTTTTTTTACAAGTTTCATTTGACCACTTTCCTGTATAGGCAATATGTTTTCTTTTAAAAAAGATGCTCGCTCGCGCGGATTTGGAGCCTTGGCTTCGTTCCAATGATCTTCGGAAATCCAGTATATGGCATTTGGGAAAGCTGTTTCAAACTTTGTGCGGTCGTTGTTATATTTTATGCTTCCTCCGCAATGATCGAAATGAAGATGTGTGATGATCATATCGGTAACATCACTCATAGCAAAACCTTTTTTGTTTAACGACTTTTCGAGCGTATCTTCTCCGTGCAAAAAATAATGCGAATAGAATTTATCGTCTTGCTTGTTACCGATTCCATTATCAATTAACATCAGTCTGTTTCCATCTTCAATTAGGAAACAACGCATGGCAAGACGTATCATATTGTTTTCGTCAGCCGGATTTAATTTATTCCATATTGATTTTGGAACAACACCAAACATGGCACCTCCATCCAATTTAAAAAATCCAGTATCAATGGTGTGTAATTTCATTTCAATAATCTTTATTCAACAATCACTTTCTTTATTGTTTCGTAGTTCGAATTTGTTATCTTAATAAAATACAAACCCTTGCCAAAACTAGTTAAATCAATGGTTTCGCTACGACCTTTCATTTCTTTACTCATCAATAATTTGCCCGTATAATCCATGCATTGAATGAGCGTTTCGTTCTCATAATTATCTACGTCAAACTGGAAAATTCCATTGCCAGGATTTGGGTAAACATGAATTGAATTTGATGCATCAATATTCTTAATTCCTGTACCAAAATGGTTATCAAAAAATACATATTTACGATACAGCGTTCCATTTAATAAAACCGAACTAATTACAAGCAGTACATCTTTTTGATTTGGGCTATACCACGCATATTCTTTGGTAAGCGAATACGAATTGATTGTTGAATCACCAATATATAAAACAGATTTTGTGCGCAACACATTGCTAACTGTGCGATGCGGGAGTTTTAATGTTCCCCAGCCATCGGCATTATAATAATATTTTCCTGCACCTTTAATATTTCCGGGATTGGTTACCGAGTAAAAATTGGTAACCGTTGCATCATTATAATTCAGCGGAAACGAATAATAAGTTACCGGTATCGAATCGTAATTCTGGTGACTATTCACAGCAGGTTCTACAAAACCATAATAGGTTGACGTGTTTCCAACATTTTTCCAATATGTATAAAGCGAACCAATGCCATCGGTACGTGCAAGTGTTGCTGGTGCAAACTCGCTTGCATAGGGTGTTGCAGCAGGGTCTTTATAAATTCGTGACGATTGAATATGTTGTGTGAGGTAAGAAAAATCCCAAGTAACATTTGCTCCAGCATTTCCGGGTGGCTGTAAAATGGTATCTAAACCAAGAATGATGGTATCACCTTTAATAGGTAAAATACTGGATGTAATTGTTGGTTGTGCAATTGCCAATGAAATGCAAAATGTAAAAAAGATGGTCGCTATTTTTCTCATATAGTATGTTATAATTTTATTTATAAATGAATTAATCCAG
>CANKGI010000233.1 GCA_947481365.1 Bacteroidota bacterium
AACGTTTTCGGGCAAAGTAAATGAGCGTGAGAACGATCCGAAGAAATTCTCCACCAAATGGAATTTATCTTCTTTGTTTTCATTGTTGAATTTGCGTTCACCACTGATAGTGAGCATATCAGCATCCATATCAATCTTCACTTCTTCCTTTTTTAGTCCCGGAAGCGAAACATGAATTTCGAATTGCTTTTCGGTTTCAACCACATCAACACGTGGAGTAAAAAATACATTGCGTTCGAATTTTCCTACCGAATCGTTAAAAAAATTATCGAACAAGTTCATCATTTGTGATGGAATTACTGAATCCCTCAATAATTCTCTGCTGGGTTTAAATTTTATCAAAGTCATATTATTTTTTGTTTTGTGCAGAGATTTTATCAATCATTATTCCACCAAAAATAAAACGACAAAAAGGCGCGAAAGTGTTGACTACGAAGGTTTTTATAAGATTTTAAAAGACAATATTTCTGCTTATTTCAATCTTGGGAGTATTTCACCTGAAATTTTTTCAGCAATCTGAATGCTTATTTCTCGAGTGAGGTCTTCTTTGGATAGCAGTTTCCTTTTAATAACAGTGAACTGATTTCGCCATTCTTCATTTGGCGGTGGTAGGTAATTTCCGGTTGGCAACTCGGGATACAGATTATTGATATTGCCATCGTAGCTCAACAAATGTTGTTCGTCTTTTTTCTCCACTTCAACTTCATCACTAAATAATACTTTTCCATCACTTGCCTGAATATACTGATAAGTCATTTTAAATTTAAGCGAGCGCGATTCATACGTATCATCGTAAGTGGTTTTACGAAACTTGCTGATGTAATTATTGGTATTGGTAATGGGATTTAAAACAGCTTCGGTAAATGCTTCGTATGCCTCGCGAACAATTTTTTTAAAGGGAGTAACCGTTTCCGAGTCGGTAACCAATTGCAAAATCAATACATATCGATAGCCAAAATTACGAGCAGCTTCTGCAGCTTTTTGTGGGTCGCTTATATTACTCCAACCACGCGATTCGAGGTTCTTATGAAACTCATCTGAATTTGAAATGCGTACATAAGGATTGTTTTTCTTTTCTAATTTCTTACTCAGCAATAAATTGATTTGACTTTCATCACCGGCATTTTTGGTTTGGTTTAAAACCGGGAAAACCGCCAAGGTTATGGTTGCGCTTTCTTTGGCAATATTGCGTTGCTTTTCCGAGTCTTTATAATGATCGTCAATTTCCAGAATCCTGTCGAAACTAATATTTGCATCTTTAAATTGTGCTTTTGCCAATTGCCTCAATCCTCTTTGGTAAAGCGGCTCGAGAACGGTATTTAAACGCAATATGGTTGCATCTTTATAAGTTGAATCGTACGTGGCAATTTGCCCAAACTGCTGCTCGGCAGCATCAAATTTTTTATCTTTAAATAATCGTAGCGCGTTGTCGTATAAACCCAAAACATATTCATCTCTCACATCTGCATACACTTCATCGTACTCGGTTGCCCAATCGAGTTTAACACCTACATTTTCGGCATTCTTTGCATATTTATCGGCATTGTTGTATTGCTTTACAGCATCTTCAATTTTATTGTCGAGCACAAATTTGCTAAACTGAATAAACTTATCATTAAGCACAGCTTGAGCCGATTTTTTCAAACCATCTTTTGCTACTTTATCTCCGGGCTTTTTTAATAATGCATTGTAATAATAATCGGCAGCTTCTTCATATCGTTCCTGTAGCATCAGAGCATCGCCCTGCTTAACCAACTGCTTTGTAGGATTACAAGCAACGATGAGCAAACAGAAAATAATAAAGGAAGCGTATTTTTTCATCACATTCTCTCAGGAACATTTATTCCCAAAATATTAAAACCTTGGCGAATAATATTAGCGGTAAACATACAAATCATAATACGAAGATTGCGTTGGTCGGTATTATTTTCTTTAAGTATAGAAAGTTCGTGATACAATTGAGAGAACGATTTTGCCAACTCATAAACATAATTAGCAACCAAACCCGGGCTCATTTCTTTACCTGCATTTACTATAACTGAAGGATATGCATGCAAAATATCGATAATGTTTTTTTCGAGCGAATGAAGCTGAATATTGTTTACATCAAATGCCAGATTCTTACCCTCAACATTTTTTAAAATAGATTTGATACGTGCGTGCGTGTATTGAATAAATGGTCCGGTGTTACCTTGAAAATCTATCGACTCCTCGGGATTGAACATCATTTTTCTTTTTGGCTCTACTTTCAATAAGAAATATTTTAACGCGCCCAAACCGATGGTTTCATAAAGTTTCTGCAACTCTTCATCATTTAAGCCTTCGGTTTTGCCAAGTGCAATGGTTGTATCTTTGGCAGTATTGATCATTTCGTCCATCAAATCATCGGCATCAACAACGGTACCTTCGCGACTTTTCATCTTGCCCTGAGGTAATTCAACCATGCCATAACTTAAATGATAAATACCATCGGCATAGCTTTTACCTAATTTTTTACAGATAAGTTGCAATACTTTAAAGTGATAATCTTGTTCGTTTCCTACAACATAAATAGATCGCTCGCAACCAAAATCATTGTACTTTAATTCAGCCGTTCCAATATCTTGTGTGATATAAACTGACGTTCCATCGCCACGCAGCAATAATTTCTGATCGAGTCCGTCATCTGTTAAATCAACCCAAACTGAGCCGTCATCTTTTTTAAAGAATACATTTTTGCTTAATCCTTCCTGCACAATTTCTTTTCCTAAAATATATGTGTTGCTTTCGTAGTAAAATTTATCAAACCTCACTCCAAGTTTTTTATATGTTGTGTCGAACCCAGCATACACCCAATCGTTCATCATTTTCCAAATTTCAACTGTTTCCTTATCTCCGGCTTCCCACTTTTGTAAAAGTTGCTGTGCTTCAATAATGGATGGTGCTTTTTTCTCCGCTTCTTCTTTACTAATCCCTGTTGCCTCTAATTCTAAAACCTCTTTCTTGTATTGTTTATCAAACTCCACATAATATTTTCCAACCAAGTGATCGCCTTTTAAACCTGACGATTCAGGAGTTTCTCCATTCCCGAATTTTATCCATGCCAACATACTTTTGCAAATATGAATTCCACGATCGTTAACCAAATTACACATCGTTACTTGATGTCCATTGGCTTTTAAAATATTGGCAACTGCATATCCTAAAAGATTGTTACGTATATGTCCAAGATGTAATGGTTTATTTGTGTTGGGAGACGAATATTCTACCAGTATTTTCTGACCTGATAGTTTTCTTACAATACCGTAAGCCTGGTCATCATAATTTTGTTTAAGAAATTGAATCCAAAATTCGGCTGTTAAACTAAAATTTAAAAACCC
>CANKGI010000234.1 GCA_947481365.1 Bacteroidota bacterium
TTAACAAAAGGACAATATTCGCCAACTTCCGAAAAAGGAAAAGTAACTAAAACTTCTCCATACGGAAGTATAGAAGAACCTTTTAATCCTAGCGAATTGGCATTGGGTGCCAAAGCAACATTTGTTGCTCGCACACTCGATCGTGATCCTAAACACATGCAAGCCATGCTTAAACGTGCATACGCTCACAAAGGAACTTCATTTGTTGAAGTATATCAAAATTGCCCTGTGTTTAACGATGGGGCTTTCTTTCCATTCTCTGATAAAGAAACAAAAAAAGAAGAAGCCATCATTCTTGAACATGGCATGCCATTAATTTTTGGAAATGAAAATGAAAAAGGAATCATGCTTGATGGATTGAAACCACTTATTGTAAATTTGAATGAAACTGGCATTTCAAAAGATAATTTGTGGATTCATGACGAACGTGATAAAACAAAAGCAAACTTGATTTCAAGGTTTTTCGATACACAATTTAATGGCGAAGATTTTCCTCGTCCGTTTGGTGTGATTTATGTTGAAGATCGTCCGGTTTATGAAGAAGGTATGGCAAATCAAATTAAACAGGTTACCGATAAAAAAGGTAAAATGTCGCTCAATAAAATATTATCGGGTGATAAAACCTGGAGCATCTTAAACTAACCACTATGGCTAACCCAGTTGATTTACTCATTCAAGAACACGAAGTAATTACCAAAGCATTAAACAATGTTTTAAATTTAAAGGAACTGATTCAATCAGACTCTAAAAAATTTCAAACAGAACTAAATAGTTACATCCATTTTTTTAGAAACTATGCTGATAATTTTCACCATCAGAAAGAAGAACGCATTCTTTTTGTTCAAATGAATGATAAACAAAATCACTTGAGCGATGGTATTATTAAAGAGATGTATGACAATCATATTGTCTTTAGAGAAATGCTTGCCGAAATTGAAAAGTTAAACAACGAGAGCAAATTTGATGAAGCTTACATAGCATTTGAAGAGTATTACAATGCATTGTTAGATCATATTGCTGTGGAAGATTTTGAAATATTTCAAATTGCACTTTCTATTTTTAGCAAAGAAGAGTTAGATAAGCTTTCTTTTCAGTTTGACGATAACGACCGAAACCTAGGCCTCGATAATAAGAAGTCGATGGAAGACATGGTTAACTGATTGGTGATACGTTAAGTGGTTGATTTTATTGGCGTTTGCAGCTTTTATGTTGAACTTAAGAACGAGTTGATTTGAAAAGATCAAGCATTTAATAGAAAAATTGCTTTACTTTTGTTTTTACGAATGAAAAAAATAGTACTCATCACATTTGCATTGTTCTATATTTTTGCCTCAGCAGGTATTAATATGAAACTGCATTTTTGTGGAGGTAGTTTACAATCAATTTCATTTAACGGAAATGCTCATGATAAAGGTTGCTGCGAAAAAAAATCAACAAAAGATTGCTGCAAAACACAACAGGTTTCTTTTAAAATTTCGAGCACTCAAGAGCAACTAACTAAGGTAAATATTCCTTCAGTTACATCATCCCAGCCATTATTTACTACTACTACAATTCAAACATTGCGTGCACCACGTTTTGTATATTGTTGTTTACAATCTAAACCACCACTCAATACTTCAGCAGCTATTCATTTACTGCATGGTGTTTTACTTATTTAAATTTTCATAATTATTTTTCTCCTATCCGTTTCACAGGAGAAAATTGTCATCTATTTTCTTTCTTACCGATATCTGCATCTTGCATTTTGTAATCTGCTTTCGGTAACATTTGAAAACAAGAAATCATATTATGAAAAACAATCATTCAAAAATGATAAAAGGATACTTTATTTTGATAATGAGCATGTGCTTATTTAATGGCCATGTAATTTCTCAAATACTTACAATCGATTCGGTGCTGGTAAAAATTGAAAGCAATCATCCCGAATTACAGATGTATGAGGCACAGATTAAAGCAATGGATTCTTATGCTAAAGGTGCAAAAGCTTGGGATGCACCACAGTTCAGCACTGGACTTTATATGACACCATATAATGTTTCGTTATGGAAAGCCGATCCTTCAACAATGGGTTCGCAAGGTATGGGTTCACTTATGTTTACGGCTCAGCAAATGATTCCAAATCCGAAAAAATTAAATGCCAATCAAAGTTTGATGTTGGGAATGTCGGGAGCCGAAAAAGAAAACAGAACGGCTATTAGAAATCAATTTTTTGCTCAAGCAAAAACTGCTTATAACGAATGGTTAATTCTGAAGAAAAAACTTGTGGTTGCTAACAGTACCGAAGATTTAATGAAATTTATGATTTCAACAGCTGAAAATCGTTACACCTATAACAAAGAAAAATTAAATACGATTTATAAAACCAAAGCGTCATTATACGAGCTCAACAACATGCAAATTATGTTGAAGAATGACATTCAGCAAAAACGCATTTTGTTAAATGCATTAATGAATCGTGATAAAAATTTGGAATACGATATTGATACAATTTATGCCATCAAAAATTATGAAAATAATTTGATTGATACAGCTCAATTGGTTTCACATCGAAGTGATATTAGAAGCATCGAACAATCTATTCGCATTGCTAAACTAAAACAGACTTACGAAAACAGTAAACGCCTTCCCGATTTTGGTATCAGGTACGATCATGCTAATACATTCGGTTCGCAACCCAATCAGTTTTCGCTAATGGGAATGATTACAGTTCCTATTGCACCATGGTCGTCAAAAATGTATCAATCGAATGTAGCAGGTTTGAATTTTGAAATTAACTCATTGCAAAAGAAAAAAGAAAGCATACTTAACGAATCGTCAGGAATGCTGCAGAGTCTAAAACTTGAAATCTCAAATAAAAAGCAACAGTTGACGATGTACGAAAAAAATATTATTCCGGCTTTAAATAATAATTACCAAACAAGTTTGCTTGCATACCAACAAAATACCGAGGAATTATTTATGGTGTTGGATGCGTTGCAAACATTAAAAATGGCACAGTTAGAGCATCTCAATCAATTAGGAGATTTATTGAAGTTGCAAGTTGAATTTGAAAAGCAAATGGAAAACTAAATGATGGAAAGTAAAATTCATATCAATCACTTCAATAATAAATGGCTGTTTGCTTTCATGCTATTTATTCAGGTTTTCGTATCGTGTGATAACTTAGATAAAAAGAAAATAGTTGCGAAAGATTTTTACACTTGCCCAATGCATTTACAAATAAAACAAGAGCTAGCAGGCATTTGTCCTATTTGTAAAATGGACCTTGTAGAAGAAAGTTCGTTGCAATTGCATCACATCAATGTTAAAGTGGATGATTTAATTAAAGCCACCAACGAATCGGTTTTATCCGAAA
>CANKGI010000235.1 GCA_947481365.1 Bacteroidota bacterium
ATTGAATTGGGAGAATTCCCATTGTTGCTTGCTCCGATGGAAGATGTGAGTGATCCACCGTTTCGTGCAGTATGCAAGGATAATGGTGCAGATCTGATGTATACAGAGTTTATTTCATCGGAAGGATTAATACGTGATGCCATTAAAAGCCGAAAGAAATTGGAGATTTTTGAATACGAGCGACCAATTGGTATCCAAATTTTTGGTGGCGATGAAGAAGCAATGAAAATGGCTACACAAATTGTTGATGTGTGCAATCCCGATTTGGTGGACATCAATTTTGGTTGTCCGGTAAAAAAAGTGGTGTGCAAAGGCGCAGGCGCAGGTGTGTTAAAAGATATTCCACTGATGGTGCGATTAACCGAAGCTGTGGTAAAATCAACAAAACTTCCTGTAACGGTTAAAACACGTTTGGGTTGGGATGATGAACATAAAAATATTTTGGAAGTTGCTGAGCGCTTACAGGATGTGGGTATACAAGCACTTACCGTTCACGGACGAACACGCACGCAAATGTATAAAGGCGAAGCTGATTGGCGTTTAATTGCCGAAGTAAAAAATAATTCACGCATACACATTCCGATTTTTGGTAATGGTGATGTAGATACACCACAAAAAGCACTCGAGTATAAAAACCGTTTTGGTGTGGATGGCATTATGATTGGTCGTGGTGCCATTGGTTATCCATGGATATTTAATGAGATCAAACATTTTTTTAAAACTGGCGAAGAATTGCCGGCACCAACCATTGCCGATAGGGTTGCTGTTTGTAAAAAACATTTGCTGCGATCTATTGAATGGAAAAACAATGTGGTTGGCGTTTTAGAAATGCGCAGGCATTACAGCCATTATTTTCGTGGACTGCCACATTTTAAAGATTACCGATTGAAGTTGGTAACGATGGATGACTTTAATGAGATTATGATTTTGCTAGATGAAATTGCTTTGCATTATTCGGAAGTGGGAGTGGTGAATTAGTATTACGGAAACATTCTGTAAATTACCCAAGTTCGCACGAACAATCAACTTATTTGTTAATTATTGGCAACCGCCTCACTCTGTATTTTTTTTCGGTAACAATAAAAATCACACCTTCATTTAGAGAATTTAAATGATCTTTAAGTATCAGTTCGAAATGGTGAATAATATTTGCAGGTATTTGATTTTCTAATCTAAAAATGATAACCGAAGGTTGATGTGCTTTTATTCTCGAAAGAATTTCACCAAAATCTAAGTCAAAGGTTAATACTATTCTGTTTTCTTTTGCGGCTTTTTCAAAAATCAATTCATCAGAAAGAGTAAATAATTTTTCGTCAATTAAATGTAAGGAGTCGTATTCATGTTGTTTCAACCATTTATTAACTGTATGCGAAACACCCATATCGCATAAAAATTTTATACTATGCTTAGGCAGAATATATGTCTTCGGTTGCAAGCCATGCCGCGTATTTCAAACACTCCGAAATATCTTTGTTCTCAAGTGTTGGATATTCTTTTAATATTTCGTCTTCTTTCATTCCGTTTGCAAGCATATTTAAAATTAATGTAACTGGAATACGCATATTTCTAATACAGGCTTTGCCTTGCATCACTTCGGGATTAAATGTAACTCTATCAAATAATATCATAACTCAAAAATAATATTTATTTCTTTTTGGAACGAATAAAAATTTATTGATTAAAAATTAAGAAACACGCATCACAGATGCGCGTGAACTGAGAGTTAGCATTATTTTAATAAACCTCCCCAAACAATACGATAAACTATAAATTTATTTTTTTTGATTTTGAATGCTACCACCCAATCATTTATTGTTATGCATGAATAGCCCAACATAGAAAGAATTTCATTGTTACATTTGGCAAATTCAACATTTTCGTTTGCGTATTTATTTATTGCCGATTCAAATTTTAGTGCAAATCTTTTACCGCTTCCAATTGTGTTTTTACTTTCTACAAAATTTGCAATATGTTCGATGGCTTGTTGTGCACGGGCAGTATAAAAAACATCCATCAGGATTTATATTTCTTAAAAACTTCATCTGAAGGAATGAGTTTTAGATCTTCATCATCTTCGGTAAAGAAAGAAATTATCTCTTCTTTGCTTGCCAAACGTACATAAGTTGTAGCGACTTCTTCAACAGTAAGTTTGTTGTTCTCTTTGAGTTTAACATACAATTTATCAAACTGAGATGCTTGCTTTTCGTTTTCGAAATTATAAGTACGAGTAATCATAACACGAATATAAACATTCTTTTTTTATCAGATTTTGGAATGAATGAAATTAATTATAACTCGTATCACAGATACGTATTAACGGAGAAACTGCTTTGCATTATTCGGAAGTGGGAGTGTGAGTTAGAATCACTTTTTACTCTGCACTTTCACCCAATTTGCAATATCATCAATCACATATTCAGGAACATTTGTTGGAACGGTATACTCTGCAGGTGTTGATTTTCCTGTTCCTTCCAAAAACAAATGATTGAGTTGAGGATAGCTTTTGTAATTAACATTCGGTTTGTCTTTCATCACTTCAACCCAAATATGATAATCTTTCATCAACACTTGATAATCGCGTTCGCCTTGTAAAACATAAATTGGTTTTTCTATTTTCTTAGCCATCGATTTTGTGTCGTACGATTTTAAATACAACCAATAATTTACGGGAAAAGCAAACACCGAATCATCACTCATTTTTTTATTAATATTTTTTGATAATGAATTGCTTACTTTTTGTTTCTCGATGTTTAATTTCATCAAAGTTTTTTCGTCAAGCGATTCTTTTGGTGCCAGATAATCCATTTGCTCTAATGCAAGTTCCGGAATTTCGCGAAGCGTTCCTGCCATTGAAATAAAACCTGCTACTTGTTTAAAGTTTTTATTGATAAGCGGAATCAAATAGCCACCCTCACTGTGCCCGATGATAAATATTTTTGAAGCATCAATTTCACTTCGTTGCGAGAGTGCCGAGATGGCATCTTTCAAGTCTTCAAAATATTCATTTCGCACATCATAATTTTCTTTACCCGATTTGTTATTGGCAAGAATTTTATCCTTATAAAGAAAAGTTCTTTTATCATATCTAAATACGGCAACACCTTTTGCAGCAATGCCCCAAGCAAGGTCCTTGTATATTTTATTTGGACCAATACTTAAGTCTTTATCAATTGCTCCCGAGCCATGAACGATAATAATTACCGGAACTTTTTTGTTGTTTACACGTGGTAGCGAAAGCACACCTTCATTTTTAAATTCAGCTTTCCCAAATTCAATTTTTCTTTCTGTAAATTGTTCGGCATCTAAATATTCGGCTGGCTGATAA
>CANKGI010000236.1 GCA_947481365.1 Bacteroidota bacterium
AAGCATTCTGAATTTCAGGATGCTTTTTGTTTTTATATAAAATGAAATCTTAAAAATAGTGGGAATACTCAGCTTTTTTAACAAGGAGAAGAAAGATAAATTAGATAAAGGTCTCGAAAAGACTAAAACAAATCTTTTTTCAAAAATAAGTAAAGCACTTGTTGGTAAGAGTACTGTTGATGATGCTTTTCTTGATGAACTTGAAGAAATACTAGTTTCATCAGATGTTGGAATTAATACCACTTTAAAAATTATTGAACGCATACAAAAGCGCGTTTCCACTGATAAATACATGAATACTTCGGAGTTGAATTCTTTTTTAAAAGAAGAAATTGCCAAACTTCTCGAAGAAAACAATAACGATAAACTTTCAACTTTCGAAAATCTACAGGGTAAAAAGCCTTATGTGATAATGGTTGTAGGCGTTAATGGAGTTGGTAAAACAACCACCATTGGTAAGCTTGCCAATCAGTTTAAAAAGGCTGGGAAAAATGTAGTTCTAGGTGCGGCCGATACTTTTAGAGCGGCAGCTGTCATGCAACTAAAAATTTGGGGAGAACGAAATGGTGTAAAAGTTGTAGAGCATGGAATGAACACTGATCCCGCGTCTGTTGCATTTGATGCTGTTAAAATTGCTGTTGAAGATCAGGCTGATGTTTTAATTATTGATACTGCCGGTCGTTTACATAATAAAATTGGCTTGATGAATGAGCTCACAAAAATCAAGAAAGTGATGAGCAAAATTATTCCCGATGCTCCACATGAAATTTTACTTGTGCTCGATGCTTCAACAGGGCAAAATGCATTTGAGCAAGCCAAACAATTTACTTCGGCAACCGAAGTTAATGCGCTTGCACTTACCAAACTTGATGGTACAGCTAAAGGTGGTGTAGTTATTGGAATTGCAGATCAATTTAAAGTTCCTGTAAAATATATTGGAGTAGGAGAGGGTATAGAAGATCTTCAGATTTTCGATAGGCATGAGTTTGTTGATTCATTATTCAATTAAAAATTTTTATAAGCGAAAACCTGTCTTCCGTTAGGCAAGTCTGCGGCTATCTGCGAGAAATATCATGAAAACAAAAACACTTAAACAAGATAAAATTAATATCATCACACTTGGTTGCAGCAAGAATATTGTTGACAGCGAAGTATTGTATAGTCAGCTAAAGGCTAATGATTTTTCTGTTGAACACGAATCAGAAAAAGATAATGCGAATATCATCATCATCAATACATGTGGCTTTATTGATAACGCAAAGCAAGAAAGCATTGATACGATTTTGAACTATGCCGAAGCAAAACAACAAGGTAAAATTGATAAATTATATGTTACCGGTTGTCTTTCGCAGCGCTACAAACCCGATCTCGAGAAAGAAATTCCAGATGTAGATGAATATTTCGGAACGCTTCATCTTCCGCAATTGTTAAAAACACTTGGTGCCGATTATAAGCATGAATTGATAGGTGAAAGAATACTTACCACACCTTCGCATTATGCTTATCTGAAAATTTCGGAAGGCTGCGACAGGCCTTGTTCTTTCTGTGCAATACCGATTATGCGTGGCAAACATGTTTCAAAATCTTTTGAACAAATTGAAGCAGAAGTAAAAGGTTTAGTGAAAAATGGGACTAAAGAATTTCTCATCATCGCACAGGATAGTACATACTATGGTTTGGATAATTATGGTGACAGAAAGCTTGCCGAATTATTAAAGAGAATTTCAGATATTAAAGGTGCCGAATGGATTCGTTTGCATTATGCATATCCTTCTCAATTTCCTATGGAAGCCTTGGATGTGATGCGCGAAAGAGAAAATATTTGTAAGTATATCGATATCCCTTTGCAACATATCAGCGACAATATGCTGAAAACAATGCGCAGAGGAATTACCAAAAAACGTACGATAGAATTGGTAGATGAAATTCGTGAACGTGTTCCTGGAATTGCCATTCGCACAACTTTAATTGCCGGACATCCGGGTGAAACTAAGCAGGATTTTGAAGAGTTGAAATCATTCGTTGAAACTACAAAATTAGATCGAGTTGGAATATTTACTTATTCGCACGAAGAAGGAACACATGCAGGAAGTTTGGTAGATGATGTGCCGCAAGATTTGAAAGAAGAACGTGCCGCAACAATCATGGATATTCAGCAAGGAATTTCTGCAGAAATTAATCAGAAAAAAATTGGTCAAACTTTTAAGGTGTTATTTGACAGAAAAGAAAACGGACAATTTGTAGGAAGAACTGAATTTGATTCACCGGAAGTTGATAATGAAGTGATGGTTGATGCCAAAACAAATTATGTGAGAATTGGCGATTTTGCTGATGTTTTGGTAACCGAAGCAACCGACTTTGATTTGATTGGAAACATAATTAAATAAGGTTTGTTTGATAAGAAGTTCAATACTTATCTTCGAATAAAAATTACAAATTGATTTTAAAACAAATTCCATTCGCTGAAACAGGTATGTTTCCCAAAATCGTTTTAGATTATTTATCAGGAAATGATTTTCTGAAACAATTTTATACTTATTCGCCAAATATAAATTCCTTCGGAGAAGCTATAAATAAAAGACATTTCAGTTCTCAATCAAGAGAAAATCTAGTTTCGGTTTTACTTGATCAATATGCATCGATAGGTATTAACGATTCAACTATTTTAGCAAATATTCAATCGCTCAAAAGTGAAAATACTTTTACCATAACAACAGGGCACCAAATTTGTGTTTTTACGGGCCCTCTCTATTTCATTTATAAAATACTAACAACTATTAAACTTGCCGAAGAACTTAAAGTTAAATATCCAGAGAATCATTTTGTGCCAGTATTTTGGCTTGCTTCCGAGGATCACGATTTTGAGGAAATAAATCATATACATCTTTTTAATCAAACAATTAACTGGGAAACGCATTCAAATAATCAACCCGTTGGGAGAATATCAACTAAATCGCTTGATAAGTTTATTGATGAAGTAAAAACATTATTTGCGAATAGCGAGCATTTGCCAGCATTACTTTTACTGTTTGAAGATGCGTATTTGAAAAGTTCAACTCTTTCGGAAGCAACACGAAAAATTGTTCATGCGCTTTTTGGTAAGTATGGTTTGGTGATGATTGAACCTGACGATAGCCGATTCAAGAAATCACTTGAAAAAGTAATGATTGATGATATTGTTGAGCAAAAAAGTTATCCAGCAATTAAGCAAACCAATTCAGTATTAGAAAGTGAATATAAACTTCAGATTAATGGAAGAGATATCAATTTTTTTTATCTGTCGGAG
>CANKGI010000237.1 GCA_947481365.1 Bacteroidota bacterium
TGAGGGTGCAGAGAGTAGTAATAACATAACCTGATCGCCAATATTTTCTTTGGTAATTGCAATGAGTTTTTTCCCGATACCATGCTTTTGATATTCTTTGCGAACAGCCAAATCGGAAAGGTAACAACAATAACAAAAGTCGGTAAGCGAACGCGAAATGCCAACCAACAATTCATTGTGCCATGCTGTAACAATGAGGTTTGAATGAGCATACATTTTTGCTATTCGTTCTCTATCTGTTGTTGGGCGGCTAATACCCGAGCTGCTGTAAAGCTCAATGATCGCTTCGGTATCGGGTGTTGTATTTATTTTGTATGTTATTTCCATGTGTTAATTGCATTTAAAATTTCTAATTACAGAATTTGATACGATCATGAATTTTGTTGTGACTAAAGTGAACTGAAGAGCTAAAAGCCAGCAACTAGAAGCTAACATTACTTCTTACCAAACGGAACATTAAATCCTCCTTCGAGCACAAAAGCATACGAACCAAAAACGTGTGTTGCACGTCCGGCACCGTCAAGTCCTATTGGAGTTGATGTATAATCGGCCCATGCCAAATGAAAGTTGGGTTGAATAAAAAGGTATTTACAAATATCTAAACGTGCAGCTATCGAACCACCAACAACAAATCCCTGAATACGAAACCATGTATCATAATACTGTCCTAAAACTGTCGACATGGTGTATGAAACCAAAGGACCAATTCCGGCTTTGCCCACACCACTCAACACCACATATTTATTTTGGTAAAACTTGTGCTTTTTTACAAGGCTCACCATCATGTAATTGTTTCCGTTGGTATGTTGTAAGTGAACAAAATTTGAGCTCACAAAAGTATCCATATCAATTTGTCGGCCTCTTATGTTTCCCTGCAAATGCAAAACAGTATTATCGGCAACAATATATTTAAAATGATCCCAGCTCCACTCTATTCCTAAATCGTGTTTATCGTTAAACAAATATCCGATATGAAGATTGTATTGAGGAATGGTTAAGTCTTTACTTAAAAAATCGGCAAGGCCATTGTTAAATCCCGGACGGTCGTGTGCCGGAGCATTCACAATGGTAAAATCGTAGTTATCGTTCGTGTTATTTTTAAAACGGATATCGCTGTTGGTATATCCCTCACGGTTATACCCCCAACTAATATAAAATGTTCCTTTTAATGATGATTTTATTTCGGTATTGGTTTGTGCCGATAATTGTTTGGCGCCTATTACTATTTGTATTAAAAGAACAAAGGCTACAAGTGTATTTTTCAAATGCATATAAAAAAATTAAGGTGAGCAAAATACCCATATATCATAATTCAAACAATGATTTAATCAGAATTAGCTTAATCTGTTTTAATTTTAATTCAGATTAGCTGAACCTTTGTTTATTTTGCGAGCAATGAGAATTATTACATTAAGCATACTAACTATTTTCCTCTCGACAAAAGGATATACTCAAACCGTAAAAATATTATTTGATGCCACCAAGGCCGAAACAGCTAGCAATGCCGATTGGGTAATTGATGAGGATTTAAACAACATGACATGGAATCCGAATGCAACAGTTGGTTCGGGAAGCGAAGGCAATGCACAACGTTACCCCACTCCTGCTCAATCAACCATTACATCTTCAACTCCCGAAACATATTGGAAAGGTGCAATATCGGCTTGGGGAATTGATTGTGTGAAGCAGGGATACACTGTTGAAACACTTCCATACAATGGTGCAATTACTTATGGAAATTCATCCAATGCGCAGGATTTAAGCAATTACAAAATTTACATCGTGTGTGAACCAAACATACTTTTTACCGCAGCCGAAAAAACTGCCATCATCAACTTTGTTCAAAACGGAGGAAGCTTGTTTATGGTTTCTGATCATATCAATTCCGACAGAAATAACGACACTTACGATTCGCCAGAAATTTGGAATGACCTTCTCGTTAACAACAGCGTTAAAAGTAATCCTTTCGGAATCTTATTCGATTCGGCAAGTTTTTCACAAACAACTTCAAATATTCCAAATCTTCCCAACGATTCATTACTAAATGGTCCAATGGGCTCAGTAACGCAAGCCATGTGGAGTAGCGGAACATCAATAACTATAAACCCTGCTGTGAATAGCAGTGTAAAAGGTATTGTTTATCAAACAGGCTCATCGTTCGGAAACACAGGTGTTATGTTTGCTTATTCGAGATACGGAAAAGGTAAAATTGCAGCCATAGGTGATAGCTCACCATGCGATGACGGAACCGGTGATACAGGAGATAATAGTTTATACAACGGATGGACAACAGATGCTGCAGGAAATCACGAACGTTTAATTATGAATGCCACCATTTGGTTGGCCTCAAAAGATTCGTTTGTTGCTCCAGCTGCTGTTAAAGATATTGCTTTCGATTCGTTGGTTATGCCAAAAACTTTGCAATTGGGAAACAATATTGTTTCGATAAGATTTAAAAACACAGGCAATACAATTATCGATTCGGTAACTGCAAGTTATAAATCAGGAAGCAACGCTGCTGTTTCGGTTTTACTCACCGGATTAAATCTTGCTCCTAATAATTTGTATACGTATAATTTTACAACACCTGTAAACATTAGCACTCCGGGTAATTATACTATTTGCTCGTGGGTAAAAACGATTGGGGATAATAATGCTTCAAACGACTCGATGTGCAATGCTTATACCATTCCATTTGTTTTTGATGTAAAGATGGATTCAATTATATCACCTCAAAATATTGTGAAAGGAAATAATACGGTAACTGTTCGTATCAAAAATTTAAGCAATACCATTCTCGATTCAACAACACTAGGCTATCAATGGAATGCAATGCCTGTTCAAACAGTTTCACTTCATAGTTTAAACATTGCTGTAAATTCAACATACACTTACACATTTTTAAATGAATTTAATGTAACTGCTGACGGAACATACAAATTGTATGTATGGAACAACACCAATGGTGACGTGAATTATACAAACGATACTATTGTAAAAAATTATGTACTGAATACAACCGGAATTCTTGAAGAAGTAAATATTAAACAGGCAACTATTTTCCCAAATCCATTTAACAATATTATTTCAATAACTTCTGTAACACCTGCTATCATCAGTATTTACAACACCGAAGGGAAATTGATGTTACAAAAAGAAATCTCAGGAAACGAAATATTAAACACTGAAACTTTTGCTAAAGGATTTTATTTTATTGAAATGAAATCGAAAA
>CANKGI010000238.1 GCA_947481365.1 Bacteroidota bacterium
AAGCTGTGTCATCAAATAAAAATTAGTAAGCAACCCCATTACCGGAATCACCGAATAATTATTTTTAAATGTCATCACACTCATTGCAAAGCTTAAAATAATAAATGCCCACATGGTAAAATTATTTGCAAAATCATTTGAAGTAAAAAATGAAATGAAACTTTCTGTACGAGTAAAATAGAGAGAGATAATTGTAGTGATGAATAGAAATGGAATGATCAATTTTCCATTTACATAAGGTACTCTGAAGCCAACATGAAATTCGTTTTTGTGATTTTCCATTCTGATAACTCCGGCATTCACAACAATAAAAGCAAACAAAGTTCCGATACTCGAAAGGTCGGTTACTTCTTTTAAATTCATAAAAAGTGCCGGAACAGCAACAAGTATTGCAGTGATGATTGTAGAGAACCAAGGTGTTTTGTAACGTGGATGAATAGCTGAGAATTTTTTTGGCAGCAAACCATCACGACTCATGCTCATCCATATTCGAGGTTGTCCCATTTGAAAAACGAGCAACACACTTGCCATGGCTATTACAGCACTCACGGCAACAATTCCGCTCATCCAGTTTGCATGCACTTTTTCGAAAACAAATGCAAGTGGATCTCCAACTCCCAGTTCTTTATAACTGATCATTCCGGTTAATGTTAACGCAATTAAAATGTATAACACCGAGCAAATCACCAACGACAATACCATCGATTTTGGCAAATCTTTTTTCGGATCTTTACATTCTTCGGCAGTTGTTGCCAATGCATCAAAACCAATATATGCAAAGAAAACAGAAGCTACTCCACGCAACACACCTTGCATTCCGTTTGGCGAAAATGGCGACCAATTATCGGGGTTCACATAAAATGCACCAACAATAATCACCATCACAATCACAATTAATTTTAGTCCTACAAAAACATTTCCTACGTTTCTTGTTTCATGAACACCACGATAAATTAAAGCCGAAATGGCTAACACAATTCCAAGTGCAGGCAAATCGGCAATTAATTTTATGCCTGCAAAAACAGGTGCTTGCTGCCAAGCTAAAAATGCTTCCTGCTGTACATGCGTTAACGAATCAAAATTTATACCGTTTGAAAGCAATTGTTGTACTTCTGCAAAACCTCTTTTTGCCGAAAGAAAATCCATGCTAAAATATTCGGGAATATGCATGTGCATTCCATCAAGCAATCCGGTAAAATAATCGCTCCACGAAATGGCAACTACAATATTTCCGATGGCATATTCAACAATCAAAGCCCAACCAATTATCCATGCTACGAGTTCGCCAAATGATGCATAAGCGTATGTGTATGCGCTTCCCGAAATCGGAATGCTTGATGCAAACTCGGCATAGCACATTGCCGAAAAAGAACAGGCAAAAGCAATAAATATAAAAAGGAAAATTACAGCCGGACCGCCATCAGCACTGGCATTACCAATGGTGCTAAAAATTCCGGCACCAATAATTGCAGCAATTCCAAGCGCAACTAAATCGCGAAGGTTCAATGTTTTTTTTAGTTGATGTTCACCGCTGTTGTTGTTGCGTTCAACTTCCTCTAAAATATGTTTGATTGATTTGCGTCTGAAAAATGATGAGCTGCTCAACTTACTTTTTTTGATTGATGAGCAAGGTATAAAATCTCATCAAACTTTCTTCATCGATTTTGATACATGTTTGCAGTTTCCTGTTTCGCACGAATGTCCTTTTGTGCTTTTGTAAATAGTTCGCACAACGTAAAATGCCGCAGCCGCAATTAGTATTCCTACGATGATTATTTGAATGTTCATGATTTGCTTTTAGCTTCTAGCCGCTAGCCTCTGGCTGCTATTGGCGGTTATTATCTTTTATTTTTGTTATTAAACTATTGATTTGTTTTTGCAATTCGTTAAGTGGTAAAATTATTTTTTGAGATTCTACTGTTGAAACAAATCCCAATCGTTCACAGGTCAAAATTTGAGTTTCTAATTCAAAAGAAGAACCTAATGCAATTTCAAGAAACCTTTTAAATTCAACTTCACTGTTTCGGCTACAACCTTCGGCAATATTGCTTGGAATAGAAACTGCCGCTCTGCACATTTGAGAAATTAATCCAAATTTTTCTTCAGAAGGAAGTTGTTTTGTGAACTTATAAATTGAAGCCACAATATCAATTCCGTTATTCCAAATTGTAAATTTTTTGAAGTCTCTCATACTTTAGCTATTAGCTTTTAGCCTCTGGCTATTAGCTAAAATAAATATGTAAAATTTCATTTCCAAATTTTCATTTTGTCGACAATTAGCTAGTGGCTAACAGCTAGAAGCCAGAGGCTAATAGCTACTCACCCCAACTTTCCTCGGCTTATATCTCGAGGCCACTTCGGCAATTGCTTTAATATGTTCAGGAGTTGTTCCGCAACATCCGCCTAAAATATTTACCAATCCTTCTTTGCAAAATGTTTCAACTTGCTTTGCCATTGCTGCTGGCGATTCATCATATTGTCCCATTTCGTTTGGCAAGCCTGCATTTGGATATGCGCTTACAAAGTATGGAGACTTTGCTGCCATAATTTGTAAATACGGACGCAATGCTTCGGCACCCAATGCACAATTTAAACCAACGCTTAACAACGGTGCATGCTGAACAGAAATTAAAAATGCTTCGGTTGTTTGTCCCGATAAAGTTCGTCCGCTTGCATCGGTAATAGTTCCCGAAACCATGATGGGGTATGTTTTTCCAATCTCTTCAAATAATTCTTCGATGGCAAATAATCCTGCTTTTAAATTGAGTGTATCGGTAACGGTTTCCAATAAAAGTAAATCGGCACCACCTTCAATTAATGCTTTAGCTTGTTGCTTAAATGCGATTACCAATTCATCAAAATTAATATTTCGAAAACCCGGATCGTTTACGTTTGGCGACATTGATGCCAACTTATTTGTTGGTCCCATCGAGCCGGCAACAAAGCGTGGTTTATCAGGAGTTTTTTTCGTGTACTCTTCGGCAACTTCTTTTGCAATTTTTGCCGATTGAAAATTCAGTTCATAAACCAAATCTTCCAAATGATAATCGGCTTGCGCAATGGTTGTGCTGCTAAAGGTGTTGGTTTCAATAATATCGGCACCGGCCTCAAAATAAAGGCGGTGTATGTCTTTAATAATATCAGGACGAGTAATGGAAAGCAAATCGTTATTTCCTTTTAGCGATTGCGCATGATTTTTTAACGCTTCATTTCTGAAATCTTTTTCTTC
>CANKGI010000239.1 GCA_947481365.1 Bacteroidota bacterium
CAATTATCCATGCAACAAATTCGCCCATGGTTGCGTATGCATATGTATAAGCACTTCCAGCAATTGGAATCATTGATGCAAATTCGGCATAACACAAACCTGCAAATGCACAACCCAATGCCGCAACAATAAATGAAATGGTAACTGCCGGGCCAGCGTGTTCGCCTGCAGCAGCAGCTGTTCGCACAAATAAACCTGCGCCAATAATTGCTCCAATTCCTAACGCAATTAAATTTCCTGCACCAAGCGTTCGCTTCAATCCCTTCTCCGAATCGTCAGTTTGTGTCATTAATTGTTTTAGTGATTTCTTCCTGAATATGCTCATGTTCACTTAATATTTGAATTGCTAATATATAATTATTTAGGATGAGGCAAAGATGTAGTCGAAAAAAAAGTTATTGAACTGAACTTATTTGAAAATATATTTGACTTAATAGAACATCAGAAACTGTTTATAAAACGATAATTGAGTAACGCAAAAAAGTATGTGATACCATTTTTGGCAATTGTTTGCATCTTGATGGCAGGGTGTGAAAAGCGTTATTGGTATAGGCAAAAAGTACGCGTGTTTACTTTTAATCGTAAAGTTAAAACGATGCGGTACACCGTAAATAATTTCTCTCCTCAGTTTTTATCCAATAAGTATGAAAAGGAAATAGAAGATTATGGTTTTAAAAAATTGTATAAAAAAGGTTTTGAAGAATCGAAAAGAGATACACCTCAATATATTGTAACAATAAGCTTTAGGGTTGATTCTTTTAAAACCGAATATTCGCGTCATTTTATGGTTGGGCGAACATACAGGGTAAGGAAGAGTGATGATTCCAATCCGATTTATGAATATTATGCAGGTTCAGATATGGTAAAGCAAATCACCATTGAATATTCACTCTATCATGTAAAAACACAATTCAAACTTTGGGAAACCAAAAGCGAATTATATTTTTTGGATAATGAATGGAGAGACATCAGCAGAAGTAAAAGTATGATGGGTGATGCATTAAGAAAAATGCCAATCGACTAAAGAATTTTCACTAAAATTTCTTTCAATAAATCCTCTGGCGAAGCCGAAACATTATTTACACCTTTACTTTTTAAATCATATTCGTGCATAATACGAATGCATTTTTCTAGTTCATCGGCCGAGTAGCGTAATGAGGTGGTGAGGTAATCGTTTGCTTGATAATAATTAAAACCAAATCGTTTTTGCAACTCACCTCTATCTTTAATGTTGCTTTGCTTTACGATATAAGCTTTGTTAAAAAAGTTATTCATATTGATAAGCGTAGCAATAATAGAAAACTCTTTGCTTTTGCTCATGTGATGTGCGATATGAAAAGCTCGTGCCGAGTTTTTTTGTGCAATGGCATTTATTAATTCGAAAATATTAAACTCTCTACTGATACCAATTTTCAATTCAACATCTGTGTCGGTAATTTCTTTTTCATCATTTTTATTGATGATGAGTTTTTCCAATTCGTTGGAAATTTTCGATAAGTCGCTGCCAAGCGAGTCGGCAATAAGCTGAGCCGCTCTGTCGCTTATGGTAAACTTTCGGGCACTTAAATATTGCTTAATCCAAGGTTGTAATTGGTTATCGTATAATTTCTTCGAATCGAAAACAACATGCTTTGCAATTGCTTTATAAAATGCAGTGCGTTTATCAACTTTTTCTTTTTTGTAACAAATAACGAGTAGGGTAGTAGTAACCGGTTTTTCGAGATACGAAATAAAACCGTCCATGCTTTTTATTCCCTGTGCTTCTTTCACAATAATAACCTGCAAAGGAGCCATCATCGGAAATCTTCGTGCTGTTGAAGTTATTACTTCGGCATCGGCATCTTTGCCATAAAATATGGTTTGATTAAATCCTTTTTCGCCATCGGTGAGTACGTTTTTTTCGATATACGAACTCACTTCATCAATATAAAAATGTTCTTCGCCATATAGAAAATATACCGGAGCATATTTTTTAGCTTTAAGATCATTTAGTATTTTATTGAAATCCGTAATACCTTCGGCTGCCATAATGTAATTTAATGGAACTTAATTTTCCTGCGTACAATTTTAAGGTTAAAACCGAAGAAAATACCAATTATGTTTTCGACATCATTCGGAAAAAGTATGTGGTGTTAACCCCTGAAGAATGGGTGCGTCAGCACTTGTTGTGGTATCTTATCCACGAAAAAGGTTATCCGGCTTCGTTGGTTGCCATCGAAAAAGGTATGGAAATCAATGGTTTAAAAAAACGTTTCGATCTTTTGATTTTTGATAATACAGGCAAACCAACACTACTTGCCGAGTGTAAAGCACCCGAAATAAAATTAACACAAAAGGTGTTTGAGCAAATTGCCAATTATAACCGCAAGTTTAAAGTGAAAAAGCTAGTTATAACAAACGGTTTGCAGCATTTGATGTGCGTTTACACTGATGATTTTAGCAGTTACGAATTTGTGAAGGAGATTGCTCATTATGTAGTAAAGTGAAAATTGAGAATTGAAAGTTGAAAATTGAAAATGATATTTTGCTTCATGCAAACTGATCTCTCAAATCGTTATAAATAAACCCAATCTGTTATACTGTGAATTGAAGTATAAATTAGAACCACTATTTGAACGTGAAACATAATTAGTTTTTGTTAAATCCTCAATGTGGAAACTGTTCAATGCAATTTCAAATTCGTAAAACACGCCAAGGTAATTTCTGCGTGTTAATTGAAATTTTTTACTGATTGCAAACAAAGCTGTATAATTTTCAATTGTCGATAAATCAGTATGACCATGAAAGTCTGTTGTACTCATTGTTCCCGGTGCAATTAGTGTAATATAATTTGTTAGATAGTTGATACGTTGATAACTAGCGCCAGTAGAAATGCTAAATATTTCTTTTTGCTTTGAGTTGCAAATTTTATAAGTAACAAGAACTGGAATTTCAAATCCACTTCCTCTGATGGTAAATGTCATCGGTGAAGTTCCATCATTAAAATTAATTACACCATTGTAATAAATAGACCTGAAATCTATTGATGTGCTAACGTTTTGAGTGATGTTAAAAATAGTTCTCACAAATATTCCTCTGTCGATACCAGACAAATTATCAAAATGGTAATTGGTGTAAGGAACAAAATCGTGTTCACCAAAATAACCGCCAAGAGCAAATTGAAATCGAGGAGTAGATTTTATCGAATCGTTTTGTGCTTTTAAATAATTTAAAAAC
>CANKGI010000240.1 GCA_947481365.1 Bacteroidota bacterium
GTATTAAATAATGCAATCTCCTTATTAGAATTTGTTAATTTTATTTTATTCAGTGCAATATCTATTTTGCCTGATGACTGAACTGCTGATAGATTTTTTTTATTGATGAAATCTGCTGTTCGCCCACTAATGTTCAAATCGAAAAGAATGTTTCCTGTTGCATCTGTGATGTATTTGTTAAACAGACCTACCATTTCTTTCGCATCAAGTTTTCCTTTTAGTTGTGCTATAAATGTAGGGTCGGTAAAATTGTGTAAGGTAAAATGACCGCCAGTTTCATTGTTGTTTATAAAAAGTGATAGGTTGTTTACTGCTATTTCTGACGATTGAAGTTCATGTTTATTTCCGTTAGTAAATTTGCCATTACAATTTATGCGGTCAATACTAATTTTGTTCTTAGCTATATCAATTTTCCCGTTTTGTATTCCAAAATTTACATTGATTTCGGGTGATTTTCCATTGCCACTTTCACCTTTTACTGTTCCATCAAAGTAAATGTTTCCGCCACTTTTAATTTCATTAAGCGCTTCAAATTTTATAGGTAATACCGATAGCAATCCATTTATGTTAATTTGTTTTGCTTTGAAACTAATATTTGTAAAATATGATTTTTCATGATGTTCAAATAATCCTTTTACGTCAAGTTTTAATTCGTCTAAAACTACCGAACATTTTTTTATCGAATAGATTCTTTTGTCGTTATTGATTTCCATCGTAAGATCTATTTCGGCATTTTTTTGTTTTATCATAGTAACCGAACCAGTTCTTATTTTTTCTACAAATAATTTCCCGTTAATCGAAAATTCTTCTGTAGATTTTGTGAATGAGCCTTTAATATTTACTTTGTTTAAAATCAAATGGTATTGTTGGTCGCTTTCAAAATCGATATAATTTAAAACGGTGTTAGTAAAATTCAGTTTTTGTAAATTTAGAAACAGTTGGTCGTCTTTTTTTGCCAATGAATCTTTCTTTAATATAGAGAAGTTATTCTGACCATTTCGGTCGTATACGAAATTGCAAATACCACTATCAATTGTTATCAGTTTGATTTCATAATTTTTAGTGAGTACGTCATATAAATTAAAACCCAGATAGACATGTTCGGCTCTTAGTAATGATTTTTTTTGAAAATGTGGATCAGAAATATTGATGTGTTTTAGGTCAAGACTAACTTTAGGGAATTCTTTAAAAAACTCGAGATTTATTTCGTCAATGGAGATTTGAGCTTCCAATTGACCGTTCATTTTTTCAACGAAATAATTTTTAATAACTGCGGTATTGAAATACAGATATGCACCAATACTGCTAAAGCAAACAGCAAACAACAGAAGAATGTATATCGAAATCCTGGCGATTTTGTTCATATAATCATCAATGATAAATATAATATGTTGATGAGTAATTAACACATTAACAATTAGCTTGTGCAAATTGTATGCAAATAAAAAAGGGTTCCAGAATTGAAACTTCTGAAACCCTTATTCTAAATGGTGGAGACAATAGGGTTCGAACCTATGACCCTCTGCTTGTAAGGCAGATGCTCTGAACCAGCTGAGCTATGCCTCCATTTAGGGACTGCAAATATAATGGCACATCATAAATAAACAAATCTGATATAAAAAAAATAGCGATTACTTGCGAAGCGCTTGTTTTCAATATTTTATGAGTATATCAGTTGTCTTTATGCTTGAGTTTTGATTTAAAAACCGTTTTAAACTTTTCAAGTTTGGGTTTAATTACGATTTGGCAATAGGGTTCCATGCCATTTTTATTGTAATAATCTTGGTGATAATTTTCGGCTTTATAAAAATCGGTTAATGCACTAATTTCAGTAACAATAGGATTATTAAACGAACCTGACTCGTCTAGTTCCTTTCTGTATTTTTCGGCAAGTAACTTTTGTTCGTTGTTATGATAAAATATAACTGAGCGGTATTGTGTTCCTACATCATGGCCTTGTTTGTTTAATGTTGTAGGGTCGTGACTGCCCCAAAATGCTTGTAATAACTCACTATATGAAATGATTTTCGGATTGTAAATAATCTGGCAAACTTCTGCATGGCCAGTTGTGCCAGTACATACTTCCTGATATGATGGGCTTTTAACCGATCCACCACTGTAGCCCGAACTTACTGATATTACACCGTCAAGTTGCAGGAAAACTGCTTCAACGCACCAAAAACAGCCTTCGCCAAACGTGGCTGTGTCGGTAGTATTTGTAGATATTGTCATTGTGTTGTTTGTTATTTCAGGAATAGTTGTTTGAATATTTCCATTACAAGATACGTATGAAAAGTATAAAAATACGAGTATCGTGTTTTTAAAACTAAATTTTATTGCTGTTGATGTTTTCAATATTCAAGTAACGCAAAGTTTTGTGTTTTGTTTTTACAACTGCGGTTAAAATAAAAAAACTCCCGAAGGAGTTTTTTATCTAGCCTATGAAACACAACATCCTTACCACGGGATGCAGTAATGTAGCTAATGGTTATTTAGCAATAATTAGTTTTTCCGATTGTAACATGTTTCCGTTTACATCCAAAACGTGAATGAAATAATTTCCGTTTTCAAGTGAACTTAAATCAACGTATTCTTTTGGATTGTTTATTTCTGAAACTGTTTTACCGTTTATATCGATAATGTTTATTTGAGCTACCTTAGATTTTACTGCATAGTTAACGTGAATTCCATTTACAGCAGGTACCGGGTAGAATGATATTACATTATTGTTTGATGTAGTTACAGCTTTTGGTTCGATAGCCATTGTTGCACCATAAGAGAAAGTACCATCGAAATTAACTTGTTTAATTCTGTAGTACATTTTAGTGTTATGGAATGCATCAAAATGTGTGAAGTTGTATTCTAATACAGATGTAGAGTTTCCAGCACCTTTAACAGTTCCTGCAAAATTGAAACTCACTGCATCGTTTGAAAATTCAACATCAAAATGATCATTGTTTAATTCTGATGCAGTGCTCCATTTTACATCAACATTGTTGTTTGATGCAACAGCATTTTGTTGTAAAAATGTTACCGGTAAAGTACCCGAACCAGAAGAAATAATTAATTTGAAACGAGCTTTTCCAAATGTTAATGGATTTGAGCTGCTAATTGTAAAAGAGTATTTAGTACCATTAAAAATTGGTTGTGAAGTTGATGTATAAGCATCAAATAATAC
>CANKGI010000241.1 GCA_947481365.1 Bacteroidota bacterium
AAGGTTTTGATATTTCTCCTTTTTTCAAAGAGAAACACATGTCTTTAAATTCGTCTGGGAAATTGCTAAAACTGCCAAACCAAACCATCGAACCTTTGTTGGCTTTGCTTCCGTCATCTTGTGAATATAGCTCTACTATCTTTTCAAACGATTCGCCATTCATTAATTTATCGTATGCCGAATCAATTTTCAATTTTGCTTCTTTTATCGTTTCATCTGATGCACTTTGTCCGGTGCGAAGCATGATGTGCGATATTTTAACTTCGCCACGTGCAGCACGTTTATCGTTAACTCTTAAAATATGGTAGCCAAAACGTGTACGGAACGGCATAGATACTTCTCCTTTTGGTGTATGATATGCTTGATTTTCGAATGGATAAATCATATGAAACGATGTAAACCATCCAAGTAATCCCATGTTTTTAACAGCCGATGGATCTTCAGACTGGCTAAATGCAGCCGAATCAAAACGTTCGCCTTTTAAAATACGTTTACGTATTTCCATAATTTTGTTAAAAGCAATAAGCGAATCTTTAGCACTCGCATTTTCGGCACAATTAATTAAAATATGGCTTGCATTTATTTCTGTTTGCATGCGCTCGTATGCTTCAGAAACAAGCTGCTCAGTCACTTTTTTATCTGATAAATAAGGTTTTGCCAGTTGTGTGCGATATCCCGAAAGTTCCGACTTAAATGATTGAGCAGTATCAAGTTGTTTTAAACCGGCTTCGGTAACTTTCATTTTAAAATTCTCGTACAAATCAAGATATTCTCTAACCGATTTTTCATCTGTTGCCTCTTTGCTGTTTTTGTTTTTAGATAACAATCTTTCAAACTCGGGAGTAAAAACGGTGTCTTTACCGAAAGTAAATACCCAAGGGGTGGTTTTTGCAACTGCAGGCTTTACTGGGGCTGCTGTTGCTATTTCGGTTTTTTTAGTTACTTTTTTCGACTGGGCAACAGCAACTAAATTGCAGATGCTAATTGCCAAAAATAAAACACTGAACTTCTTCATATTAATTTTTTACGATAATTTTGGGTTTGCAAAAATATAAAATTCTCATTCATAACCTACTTAAGCCGTTTTCTGTTGTAAAACAATCTTTACCAATGTTTTCCTAAGCTCATCAATGTTCATTTTTTGTGTTGCCGATATAAAAATAACAGGGGCAGATTCTTTTGCCATCCAGGTGTTTTTTAAACGGTCAATATATGGAGCATGTTCCTCTGCAGCAAAGGGATCATCATATGTTGGCTCTTTTAGCTGATCAATTTTATTGAAGATTAAAACAGTTGGTTTATTGGTTACACCGATTTCTGCCAGCGTATTATTTACCACATCAATTTGTTCTTCAAATCCGGTATGCGAAACATCTACCACGTGCAATAAAATATCCGCTTCACGTATTTCGTCTAATGTCGATTTAAAACATTCGATTAATTGATGCGGAAGTTTGCGGATAAAACCAACGGTATCAGTTATCAAAAAGGGAACATTTTCAAAAACAACTTTACGAACGGTTGAATCGAGCGTGGCAAATAATTTATTTTCGGCAAGCACATCCGATTTCGACAACAAATTTAATATGGTTGATTTACCTACGTTGGTATACCCTACAAGCGTTACACGGGCTTTATCATCACGCTTTTCTCTGCGTGTTGTGTTTTGCCTATCTATTAAATCTAGCCGTTCTTTTAGTTTAGTAATTTTATTTCTAAGAACACGTCTATCTGTTTCAATTTCGGTTTCTCCCGGACCTTTCATTCCAATACCTCCTTTGTGTTTTGAAAGATGTGTCCACATACGTGTTAAACGAGGCAGCATGTATTGTGCCTGTGCCAGTTCTACTTGAAATTTAGCCTGAGCTGTGCGGGCACGATTGGCAAAAATATCGAGAATGAGATTGCTGCGGTCGAGAATTTTGCATTTAATCGTTGTTTCGATATTTCTAATTTGCGATGGCGAAAGTTCATCATCAAAAATCAGCATATCAATTTCATTTTCTTTAACATATGCTTCAATTTCATTCAACTTCCCATCGCCAACGTATGTCCGGGGATTTGGATATTGAAGTCGTTGCATGAATCGTTTAACAACTTTAGCTCCGGCTGTTAATGCCAAAAACGAGAGTTCGTCAAGATATTCTTCGGCCTGCTCCATTTTCTGACTGGAGCTTACAACGCTAACTAAAACAGCCCGTTCCTGTCGTTTTGCTGTATCAAACATTTTTACCATTATACGCTTTCCACAATTATGATTTGTTTGGTAACAATATATTTTATCAAATTGATTTAATTTGAGGGGTGATAATTACTTGCGCAAAATAATGTTTAAAGCAACTCCATTCATATATCTTATCATTTTTTTATGCATTGCTCGAATTTCGGCCAATGCACAAATTGTTGAATGGAGCAATCAGTCGAAAGTAAAATCGAAAACAACTTTTACGCAAATCATTGGAGAAAATAGCAGCGGAGTGTTTTTAGCACGTTGCCACAATAACGATTTTAGAAGAGAAGTAATACTTGAGAGATACAAATCAAATCTTGCAATGGATTTGACTTCCGAACTTGTTATTCCGTCAAATAATGTGCTGGAAAAAATTATCCTCCTCGAAAATAATATGTTGGTTTTTGTAAGTGGCAGAAATAATATTTCGGGTAAAATCGAATTAAGTTGTATTAAACTCGATCTTGATTTTAAGCTAGTGGGCAATCTTGTTTTTTTGTGCGATGTTGAACCGAAATTATTTAAAGATAACAGCTCCTTTTACATTAAACCTTGTGCCGATAAAACAAAATTTGCTGTTGTTTTTATTAGAGCAACAAATGATAAAACTGGCTCTATTACCAGTTTTAACCTGTTTAGCGATCAACTTTCTTCACTAAACAAAAAAGAAATATCATTTACATACGATGTGTCTGATGTTTTCTTTTCATCAATGGACTGCGATAATGAGGGAAACATATTTTGTTTGATTGATTTTCCAAAAACCCCGAATAAAAATCGTTCATCAGATCCTCGTAATTTTAATTTATACAGTTACTATTCCACAACTGATAAAATTACCGAATACGAAATTGGAAAAGATTCGGTTTTTATCAATGAACTGGGATTGAATATAAAT
>CANKGI010000242.1 GCA_947481365.1 Bacteroidota bacterium
AACTCCTTGTAGCCCCAATATTGATGAAGTATTTCGTGTGCGTTCAAATTATGGAAAGATGAAAATCAAATCTAATGGAGTGAAATGAATTTATCAAAGTTTGATTTTAAATAGATTATAAAATGTTTTGAAAGACACTAACGGGACGTTAGCGTCAACTTTGGGCATTCTTAATTAAACATCTGAAATCTTTGTTTTCTTTCTACACATTTTCAATTCTCATCTTTCCTTTTTCAATTAACTCAAACAATCACCCCATCTCTAATCGTCAACTTTCTATCGGCACGGTTTGCCAGTTCTTCGTTGTGTGTAACAATTACAAATGTTTGGTTAAACTCATTTCGCAAACTAAAAAATAAATCGTGCAACTCGAGTGCATGATGCGAATCTAAATTTCCTGAAGGCTCATCGGCCAACACCACCGAAGGATTATTGATTAATGCACGTGCCACAGCAACACGTTGTTGTTCGCCACCCGAAAGTTCGGCAGGATTGTGATGCATGCGGTCGGAAAGATTTAAATATGTCAGTAATTTTTTTGCTCGCTCAGCAACTTCCGTTTTCGATGATTTTGAAATCCATCCCGGCAAACAAACATTTTCGAAAGCGGTAAACTCGGGCAGCAATTGATGAAACTGAAATACAAAACCGATATGCTTGTTTCTGAAATCGGCAAGCTCCTTTTGTTTCATTTTTGTTATTTCCTTTTCGTTGATGATGATTGTGCCACCATCAGCCTTATCAAGTGTTCCAAGTATTTGCAACAAGGTTGTTTTACCGGCACCGCTTGCACCAACTATCGAAACAATTTCGCCTTTGGCAATAGATAAGTTGATGCCTTTTAGCACCTGAAGATTGTTGTATGATTTTGTAATTCCGTTTGTTGTAATCATCTGTTTTCAAAAATGTGTTTTTTTAGCCGAACAACATAATTCGGCAACGCTTTTTTAAGGCTGTCAAAAATCATTACCAAAACTCATGAATAAGTTTATTTTCGCATCAAAATTTATAAAAAATGAATATTCACGAATATCAGGCGAAACAAATTTTAAAATCATTCGGAGTGGCCGTTCAAGATGGAATTGTTGCTGAAACTCCAGATCAGGCATTTGATGCAGCATTAAAACTGAAAGAACAATACGGAAGCGATTTTGTGGTGGTTAAAGCGCAAATACATGCAGGTGGTAGAGGAAAAGGTTCAATCATTGGTAAGGAACAACGTGGTGTGGCTGTGGCAAAAAATGCTGATAAGGCAAAAGAAATTGCTACCAATATTTTAGGTGGAACTTTGGTTACCATTCAAACAGGACCAAAAGGAAAACTGGTAAATAAAGTTTTAGTAGCGCAGGATGTATATTATCCAGGGCCAGGACAAACAAAAGAATTTTACATGAGCGTGATGCTCGACAGAGGTCAAAGTAAAAATATCATCGTTTACTCAACCGAAGGTGGAATGGATATTGAGCATGTTGCCGAAAATACTCCGCATTTAATTCATAAAGAAACCATTGATCCTAAAGTTGGATTGCAAGGTTTTCAGGCACGCAAAATTGCTTTCAATCTTGGATTAGAAGGCGAAGCGCACAAACAAATGGTGAAGTTTGTAACAGCACTTTATAAAGCTTATGATAATGCTGATGCTTCGATGTTTGAAATCAACCCTGTGTTAAAAACCAGTGATGATAAAATTATTGCAGTTGACGGAAAGGTAAATATTGACGACTCTGCTTTGTATCGCCATAAAGATTATGAAGCGATGCGTGATGAAGCCGAAGAAGATCCGAATGAAGTAGAAGCAAAAAAATTCGATTTGAATTATGTGAAATTGGATGGAAACGTTGGCTGTATGGTTAATGGTGCCGGACTTGCTATGGCAACAATGGATATTATTAAATTAAGTGGTGGCGAACCTGCAAATTTTCTTGATGTTGGAGGAAGTGCGAATGCAACAACTGTTGAAGCCGGTTTCCGTATTATTTTGAAAGACCCGAATGTGAAAGCAATCCTCATTAATATTTTTGGAGGTATTGTTCGTTGTGATAGAGTTGCGCAAGGTGTTGTTGATGCTTACAAATCAATTGGAAATATTCCAGTTCCAATCATTGTTCGTTTGCAAGGAACAAATGCCGAAGCTGCTAAAAAGCTGATTGACGAGTCGGGATTGAAAGTGTATTCGGCAATTGTGCTGAAAGAAGCTGCTGAGTTGGTTCAAAAAGCCGTAACAGGAACTATTTAATTTTCTATTTCGTAGAGACGACTAATCGTAGAGACTTATAATTATACGTCTCTACAATTAAAAATTATATTTGTAGAGACGTTGCGTGCAACGTCTCTATTATTTTATGATTATACCATTACACCATAAAGACCCAAATCCTCGAGATTTAAAAAAGGTTGTAGACATTCTGAATGCCGGTGGCATTATTATTTTCCCAACTGATACTATTTATGCAATGGGTTGTAAACTCGATAACAAAAAAGGAATAGAAAAACTGGCAAGAGTATCGCATAAAAAACCCGAGAAAATAAATTTTTCGCTCATCTGTTCCGACCTTTCGAATATTGCCGAATACACCGCACCAATTGATAAATCTGTTTTTCGATTAATGAAAAATAATTTACCGGGTGCATTCACATTTATTCTCAAAGCCAATTCGCACATCACACGGTATTTTGCCGGAAATAAAAAAACAATTGGTATCCGTGTTCCCGATAATTCAATTGCTCAGGCAATTATTCGAGAAATAGGAATACCGCTTGTTGCCACAACTATTCATCATGAAGATGTGATACTCGAATACATGACCGACCCTGAAGAAATTCATGATAAGTTTGGACACGAAGTGGATTGTGTAATTGATGGTGGTGTGGGAGGAAATATTCCTTCAACCATTATTGATTGCAGCGATGGCGAAATTAATATTGTAAGAGAAGGTAAGGGTGAAATAAATTATTAATGGTTGAGCATTTTGAAAATTAAATTTACCATATTCTCCATTTTACTTTTAACAATCTTAAACCATTCGTGTAATAACAAAACACAAGTTGAAGTAAAAAAAGAAACGACCAATTTTGTTGAACCAAAATTTACTGCAACATTAGAA
>CANKGI010000243.1 GCA_947481365.1 Bacteroidota bacterium
GCTCGTAATATATCTTGGACAGATTCAACAAGAGGTCCAGGACAGTCATATGGAACGACTATTACCACTGCTTGGACAAACAGGTATTATGTTAATGGGACAGTTCTTGTTTCACAAGTAAAATCATTTGTAGCTGGAAATTCATCAGCATTAGGTGATACAATTTGTGGTGTTGTACTAGATACACTTGGAAATATTTTAGGTCGTTCGCCAAACTATATTATTCAAGCAGCAGATTTGGGTGCTACACTAACTTTCAATATTACAAATCCTCCCGTATTAAGAAATACACCATTTCTTGCTGGAATAGGTACTGGTATTACTGTTGTGGCAGCAACAACTTATTTTCTTGGCACAGTACAAAATGAAGTGCCTAACAGACCGACAACAACATTTTATCCATACATCTCATGTCAAGTATCCAATGTAGTGAGTTCAGGAATTTCTACATTAAAAGCAGGTGATGTTTTTGGTACATCAATATCATACAACCCATTTCCGGGTTATCGTTTAATGATGGAATGTTCTGTTGATCCAGATACAGCGGATGTTGGAATATCTGCATCTATTCCTGCAAACAATTCAACTGTTCCAACCGGTTCGGCTATTTCGTTAAGAGCTTATGTGAAAAATTTCGGTTCGGCATTTAAAGGCACAGGCTTATCAGTAAAATATTCAGTTGATGGAGGAACGGCAATCGGTCCAATTAATACAACAGTTGGTTTAAATCAAAACGATACCACGAGTGTTTATTTTACAGGTGCAAATGCATTTACTATTGCATCGGCAGGAACACATACCATAAAAATTTATACAACCTATGGTAATGACCAAAACAGAGGAAACGATACGCTAACTTTAACGATTACTGCAGCAACACCAATCAGTACTTTTCCATATCGATTAGCTAATGGAATTTATACAACATGGACTCCAGTTGGAAACACATCAGCACTTTGGAATCAAACAACAGCAACACAACCAAATGGTGTTTCAAATGCAACCGTTTTATATATGAACAATACTGCTCTTAACATGGCAGGAATTGAAGCGAAAATGGTTTCTCCAATTTTTAGTTTTGCAGGAATAGCCAGACCAACACTAAATTTTTATGTTGCAAATGCACCGAATACAACTGCAAGTAAAGATGATACTTTACAGGTATTGGTTTCAACAAATGGTGGCGCAACATATACTGCGGTTTATACAAGAAGCAGTCAGCTTTCATCACCAACATTAGGAACGATTGCCGCATCTGCAACAGCATATACACCTGCAGTTGGAACAGATTGGCGACATGAAAATATTGACCTTTCAGCTTATGCCGGAAACCCTTATGTGGTCATTGCTTTCAGAGGAAAATCTGCCGGAGGAAATAACGTTTACATCGGAGATATTATCATTTCAAATCCTGCAACAATAAATACACAAGCTGTTCCTTTTGCAAATACATACACAAGCGGAATTATGTCGGTTAATTTCTCAACCACTATTGGTGCAGCATCAGGTTCTGTTTCAATCAACAGATATACCGGAGCACCATTTAGTTCTGCAACTCCTGTTTATGCAACCAACTCAACGGCAACGGCACCAAGTGCGGTAATTTTCACACCATCAAATGTTTCGCCCGACAATTGGTGGACGATTTGTTACTCAGGACTTGGAACAGGAAATCTTCCAGCATCAGTTCCTTATTATATTCAAGTTAACATTGCAGGTATTGGTGGAATGTTGCATCCCGATAGTTTATACATCATGAAGAGAACTGAGAATAATGGTTCGTGGACAGCACTAACAACATCAAGGGTTTCGACTATTCTTTTTGCTGGGCCAATCACTGGTTTTTCTGATTTTGCTATCGGAAGCCAACCATTGATGAACGCTCTTCCGGTAAAATGGCTTTCTGTTTCAGCATCAAAATCCGATAACGATGTTATGGTAAACTGGTCGACAGCTGCAGAAAAAAACAACGATCATTTTGTTGTTGAGCGTTCGGTTAATTTAAAAGATTTTATTGCTGTAGGCGAGGTAAAAGCTTCGGGAAATACAAATACAAAATCAGATTATTCGTTTAATGATAAAGATGGCGCATCGATTGCACATGTTATTTACTATCGCGTACGCCAGGTTGATAACGATGGAAGCTCAACTATTAGTAATGTAGTTTCAGTAAATGTGAATGAAATTGTTCAACCAATTGTTGCGTTTCCAAATCCGTTTACTCACGAGCTCGAAATAAATATCAATTCAAAAACAACATCGGACATCAATATTTCGATTACCGATTTAAGCGGACGTGAAGTATATAGAAAAACTGAACATCATTTAAGCAATTCAGCTATTTTACTGAATGATTTAAGTAGACTTGAAAACGGTTTTTATCTGATGAAAGTTTCGTATGACGGAGAAGTTCATACGCTTAAAATTAATAAAGCAGAATAATTTAAACACATGGAAAAAGAAGGGAGGCTTAGGCCTCCTTTTTTTTTGAATAAAATATTTGAGGGTCATGCTGAACTTGTTTCAGCATCTGTAGTTGTTAAGATTCAGAAACAGGCTAATTGGACAACAACTGAGTACAACAATCAAATAAATTAACCTTCTTCGTAGTAATCTAAATCTTTGTGATACGACTCTTCAACACCGTATGAAGAAATAATTGCAAGGATGAGAACAATAATGGCGACTGTTATTCCCGAGCCAATAATACCAAGCGAACCCGATTTAAAATAATTAAACGAAAGTGTAACGGCAACGGTTGCACCACGCACAAAATTTGGGATTGTTGTTGTAGCTGTTGCGCGCAAGTTTGTTCCAAATTGTTCGGATGCAGTTGTAACAAAAACCGACCAGTAACCGTTAGGTATTCCCATTAAAAACAAGATGAAATAAAAAACGGTATCGGTAACACCGCTTGCAAAAAAATACCAAGCCATTGTTAATGCCAAACTGTAAAGAGAAATGAGTAATGCTTTTTTACGCGACTTTAAATATTGACTGATAAAGCCTGTTAAAAATGCACCGATTGATGCACCGATGTAATGATACATCACTGCTTTTCCTCC
>CANKGI010000244.1 GCA_947481365.1 Bacteroidota bacterium
CAACTCCCGCTAAACTTTTTTGAAAATAACAAGTATCTGATTTGTTATTAGCATAAAGTGCATACACACTTTTGTATTCAACACCACCGGCATAAATATTTATTGTACTTGGATAATTTGTAATATCAATTGCATACACAGGTCCATAGGTATTCTGATTTAAAGATATTAAATACTTTTCTATATCATCAATATATGCATCTAGGATAATGCTATTATTGTTTTTATCTGTAAAAGCATGTTTCATCCATTGATCTTTATGAAGATGTGGACAATTTGGATCCTGATCAAAACTGTTAGTGTATCCTATTGCAGTGTTAGTACCATTAAACAAAACGGTATCTGTTCCATTTTTTAACATTTTTATTGTATCTAATTCTTTGTACGGGAAAAATTTTGGAATATCATATTGAGGTAAAAGATTATACCCTCCAAATGGTGGATTATTTGGATCACAATCATTGACCATACTTTTTGTACAACCCATTAAACTAAAAATGAAAGTTAGAGCAAGTGATAAGAGTGAAGTATTTCTGATTGTTGTTTTCATCCTGTAACAAAATTGCCAATGCAAGGTATAAAAATATATTTTCCTTTATCTGTTTGAGAAATAATAACTCTAGTCACAAAATAATTCTACAATCAAATCAATTATTTCTTTTACTTCGCAATACATCAATATGAAACGATCATGCTCATACGAACTTTTGGCAGCGCTGTTCATGGCGTAAGTGCCGTTACCATTACCATAGAAGTAAATGTATCAGATAAAGGCGTAGGCTACAGCCTTGTGGGTTTGCCCGACAATGCAGTGAAAGAAGGTCACCAACGAATTGAAACAGCTATCAAAAATATTGGTTACAAAATGCCACGTATGCGTGTGGTGATAAACATGGCACCTGCAGATATTCGCAAAGAAGGTTCATCATACGACCTGCCAATTGCACTTGGTTATCTCTCCTGCTCCGAACAAATGAATGGTTCAACTATTCATAAATATATCATCATGGGCGAGCTGGCTTTAGATGGGACATTGAAACCGATTAAAGGTGCATTACCAATTGCCATTCAAGCACGAACCGAAGGTTTTGAAGGATTTATTTTGCCAAAAGAAAATGCACGTGAAGCAGCCATCGTCAATAACTTAAAAGTATATGGCGCAGATAATTTATCGGATGTTGTAAAATTTTTTAATGGTGAAATTTCACTTGAGCAAGTTGAAGTAGATACACGAAAAGAGTTTGAAGAAAATATTCATAAAAATGAAAATGACTTTGCCGATGTACGCGGACAAGAAAACATCAAACGTGCATTGGAAATTGCAGCTGCCGGTGGACATAATGTTATTTTAATTGGTCCTCCAGGAGCAGGAAAAACAATGCTTGCCAAACGTTTGCCTTCTATTCTTCCACCACTCACATTACAAGAAGCTTTAGAGACAACAAAAATTCATTCGGTGTCGGGTAAGCTTTCAAAAAATGCATCTTTGTTATATCAACGTCCATTTCGTTCGCCACATCATACTATTTCGGATATTGCTTTAGTAGGTGGAGGAAATAATCCTCAGCCCGGAGAAATTTCATTGGCACACAATGGTGTTTTATTTTTAGATGAGTTACCCGAATTTAAAAGAACCGTTTTAGAAGTGATGCGTCAGCCGCTTGAAGAGAGACGAATTACTATTGCTCGTGCAAAATTTTCTATTGAATATCCATCAAGCTTTATGCTCATCGCATCGATGAATCCTTGCCCGTGTGGCTATTTTAATCATCCCGAAAAAGAATGTGTTTGTCCTCCGGGAATGGTACAAAAATATTTGAGTAAAGTATCGGGACCATTGCTCGACAGAATTGATATTCATATTGAAGTCACGCCTGTAAATTTTGATCAGTTGGCTGATACACGTAAAAGTGAAAGCAGTGAAAAAATAAGAGAGCGTGTTATTCGTGCTCGCGAAATTCAGGAAAAACGTTTTACTGAAAATGATGGGATTTACAGCAATGCACAAATGAGTTCGACAACAGTGAGAAAAGTTTGTGAAATAACTCCTGCCGGGCAAAATTTATTAAAAACTGCAATGAATAAATTACAACTTTCGGCACGTGCTTACGATAGGATTTTAAAAGTTGCCCGCACCATTGCCGATTTATCGGCAAGTGAAGAAATAAAAATTGAACATCTTGCCGAAGCCATTCAATACCGTAGTTTAGATAGAGAGAGTTGGGGAGGAAGTTAGAAATGTTGAGTTTTAATGCTGAATTATAAATTTAAAAAGAAAAAATGCTAAACAAATAAGCTCTTAAAGAAAAATACAAACAACTAAAATTTAAAACTGGTGTATATCAGATACGCAATGTTGTGAACGGAAAAATATTGATTGATGGTAGCGTTAACATTGATGCAATTTTTAATCATAACAAGTTGCAACTTAATTTTGGAAATCATCCAAATATTTTATTGCAAGATGAATGGAAAAATTTGGCTAAGAAAATTTCAGGTTCGAAATTCTATCTGAGATAAAAGAAAAAGACGATTCAACAATTGACTACGCAAAAGAAGCAAAACAACTTGCACAATTATACATTGACGAACTGAAACCTTTTGGTGGAAAAGGTTATCACAAAGTATAATTAAACAACATTTCTATAAATCATTTGTCATTTAATAATCTTTTTTGACTTTCAAACTGAGTAGGATATAACCAATAACCACTTACATGCTTATATATTTTACCAAAAGTATTTACGTAGTAAATATTTGGAGAATTTAATGTGAAAAGTTTCCTTGAAATTTTCCAACAATGTTTCCCTATAATTACTTTGTTCCTTTTGTATTTGATATTTTCTTTATCACACTCACATAAAATATTTCCATGAATTGGTTTCATTTTAAATGCCTGTCTGATTTCTGACCAAACAGAATCTTTCCCATTAAATTTTTGTATGTGTTGAGGTGTATTTTCAAGAATGACTAGTAACTGAAAGTTTGAAGTATCTAGCGTTTCAAAATCCTTTAATGCATAAAACATTCCAGGGCAAGTGAGATGTCCTGTTAAAA
>CANKGI010000245.1 GCA_947481365.1 Bacteroidota bacterium
TTTGCTAAAAATTTAGCCTGCTCAGTAATTTTTCCTTCAAAATGTTCGTCCAGGTTTTCGATAAAAATGGATATCCATCTTTCAAAATGTTTCGGGTCGATTGGTAAGTGTTTATGTTTTTCGAAGGGGTTGCCTTTGTAAGTTTGCGAAGCAAGTAACATACTGCTCCAAAACTGATACATAACTGGCAGGTGCTTGTTCCAGTCGTTAATATGTACTTTAAAAACTGGCCCTAAATATTCATCCATTTCAGTTTTTTTGTAAAATGAATTGACCATGAATTCAATATCAGAAATAGAAGATATATCGTGTTTGATTTTATCTGTCATAAATTTTTTCGATTAAAAATTCGTACTGCAAAAAGCATTGGAACAACAATCCAAATACTCATCATGATCATCGAAAACAATAATCCGGTATATGTGCCAAAAAAATCTTTATACAATGCTCCGGTAAATCCCATCAATGCCGAAATATCCATTTTTAATAAGATCAATATTCTGCCCAAATCAATTGGGTTTAAACAGGTAATAGCCAGTATTGGTTTTTCGAGTGGATAATCGTTAAACGAAAATAAGAAGAACAAAATAATTCCATCATAGATGAGTGAAAAGTAAAACCATATCATCATCGAAAGTCCGATACCTTTAGCCTTATCGCGTGTTATAACTGATGCCCAAAATGCCAACGAAACAAATATTTGAGTGAGCATAAAACCAGAAAGTAACAGCATCAATCCGGTAGAGCTGGCATCATAAAGTAATACTGGAATTCCTATTCCTATAAAAAATGCTGCAAATAGTGAAAAACTTACGCCTAAATATTCACTGAGTAAAATTGTTTTTCGATTGATGGGCTGCGCCACCAATAGTTCAATAAATTCATATGAATTATAAAAATGTATGGTAGAAAAAATAATGCTTACCAACGGAACGATAATCAGAATGATATTTGTTAAGCTCAATGTACCTTTCATGCTATCATCCTCAAGGTTGAATAGACTTAATGAAATAATAAGCAGTAATATGGTATAACCAATTAAAATGCGGTTTCGCAAAATATCGTACACAACATACTTAGTAATTTTAAACATTGGTTGTTTGGTTCATTAATTGTGCAATTGCTCTGCCGAGCTTTTCTTCATTTGTGATGGTTTTGATGGAAGAAACTGTTTCATAAAAACGAATTTTTCCTTCAAAAATATACAATACTTTATCGGCAATTTCATCTACCTCACTCATAATATGAGATGTGATAAGAATGAGTTTTCCGTTATTTTTTTCTTTCAATATTTTCTCTTTCAATATTTCAGCAGCAATGGGATCAAGCCCTGCTGTAGGTTCATCAAGTACTAATACTTTTGGTTGAAAAAGAAACGCTAAGGCTGCACTAACTTTTTGTCGTGTTCCTCCCGAGAGTGTTCTCATCGGTTTGTCAAACATGCTTTTTAAGTTATAGGCTTCAATAAGTTCTTCATCCAACCCTTCATTTTTTTCGCGAATATCTTTCATCATTTCGAAAATCTGACCAATTTTCATGTTATCAGGATACCTTCCAATTTGAGGCATGTAGCCAATATCTTTTCTGTAATTCCAATCGCCTAAAATATTTTTTCCATTGAAATATAATTTTCCTGAATCAGGAATGACCATACCTAACAAACATTTTATCATAGTAGTTTTTCCTGAACCATTTGGGCCAATTACACTCACTACTTCACCACTAACAAAATCAACCGAAATATTTTTCAGTACATGAAGTTTGTTGAATGATTTGTTGAGTTCGCTTATCTGTATCATATATTATTTTTTTGCATGGCAGGCGATTCGTCTTTTAATTGATCAGGAATGAGTGACGGAATCATTTTTTCTGTTTTATCTAATATATTAACTGCAAAACTTCTGAGTAACATCAAGGCTTGTGGCATTTGTTCGATAATGATAGAATATAAACTAACAGGCAGGTATGGTACATCGCCTACTTTATCTTTGTTTAAATCATATCCTTCGTATTTATCCCAATAATTATTTTTAAAAACACTAGAATACATTGTTCCATTTGTACTCACATCAAATGTATTCAGGATAAAATTATTATTCGCAAAAGTATCGTTCACACAATTGGCATAAATTTTCATCGCCCATCCATTGTTTTGAAAAAGATTGGAAGAAATTTTTAAATAGTTAGATCCATCCAATAAAATACCAGATGTGTTTTTGATAAAACGATTTCCTCTTACAATTCCTGTTGAGATATCTTTAAGTAAAAGCGCATATGAAGCATCTCCCCAATTGTTTTCGAAAGTATTGTATAACATGCTAATGTAATGACTGTACATCACGGCTGCGCCTGTACCGTTGTTCCGAAATGTGTTTCGTGAATAACTATCGTGATTTGAATTCATGAAATGCAAACCATACCTAAAATTTTCTTCACTTGTATTGTTGTTAATGTGGCAGTAGTTAGCAAATTCAAAATATATTCCATCGCGGTGTTTTTTAATCAAATTATTTTTGATAGATATGTTTGAACATTGCCATAGCTGAATTCCATTACCAGTTTGTGATTGAATTATATTTTCGCCAATAATTTTATTGTTGGCGATTAATCCATTTTTTGAAGCTGCATATCGAATTCCGAAAAATGTATTCTGCAAAAAATTATTGGTAACTTCAACAAAAGACGCGTTCGAAACAAGGATACCAGCATAATCATTCATGTTGCTTACCATCGAATTTTTGATAATAAAACCTTTCAGTGTAACATGGTCGGCAGTGATGATAAAACCTTCTCCTTTTTTCTGAAGATCAACAACTGTATTAACTTCAGCCGATAGTGTTATACTTTTGTTGATGGTGATTGTATGTTCGTTATAGGTTCCTTTCTTTACTAATACTGCATCACCAATTTTAGCCAAATTAATTCCACTTTGAATTGACGTGCAATTGCAAGATGGGCAAACAATAATTTCTAATGCGAAACTTTTTATGGTAAAAAATAGCAAACAAATCCATAAAATAGTTGAAGTAAAAAA